>CBFDCH010000615.1:0-2180 GCA_965603235.1 uncultured bacterium
ACAAAATCAAAAAAGAATCCTGGCCCCCTATTTCTTTATTAGGGGGGGTGACCCAGCCATTGACCGGCTGCCCTTAAAAGATACCCGTGTACAGGTCAACATATGCGGCGTGATGGCTGAGGTAAAGGTGATGCAAAGGTATACCAATACCGGGAACCGGCCCATTCATGCCAGATATATTTTCCCCGGTTCCACCCGGGCCGCGGTACACGGCATGAAAATGACCATTGGCAACAAGATCATTAAGGCCAAGATTATGAAAAAGGCAAAAGCGAGGCAGACTTTTGAAAAGGCAAAAAAAGCCGGCAAAAGCGCCTCCCTTCTGGAGCAGCACCGCCCCAATGTCTTTAGTATGAATATGGCCAACATCCTGCCCGGCGACACCATTGATGTTGAATTGGAATACACCCAGTTTCTGATTCCGGCCCATGGCACATACGAATTTGTATTTCCCACAGTGGTGGGCCCGCGATACTCAAATGTGCCTGAAGGCCAGGCAGGCAAGGACGATCAATGGCTTAAAAATCCCTACTTTAAAAAGGGAGAGGAAGGCGTTTCCCTGCCGGGGGAGAGTGAAAAGAGTCAGATGCGATTTGATATTTCCACCCATCTCTCTGCCGGATTACCCATTCAAGAGGTAGCTTGCACCACCCATCAGACCGATATCAGTTTTCTCAACCGGACTGCAGCGACCTTAACCTTGAAGGAGATTGAGAAAACCGGGGCCAACCGGGATTATATCGTACGATTCCGCCTGGCGGACAAAAAGATCGCCAGCGGACTTATGCTTCACCGGGGGAAAACAGAGAATTTTTTTGCCCTCATGGTTGAGCCACCCCTGCGAATCAACACAACGGAAATACCCAACAGAGAGTATATATTTGTGGTGGATGTATCCGGTTCCATGCGTGGATTTCCTCTGAACATTTCCAAACAATTACTCCGTGATCTGATCACAAACCTTCGGCCCCGGGACACCTTTAATGTGTTACTTTTTGCCGGCCGTTCAGCACTGATGTCCGAGCGGTCTATTGCCGCCAATGCGGAAAATCTCCAGAGAGCAATCAACCTTATCAACCGCCAGAGAGGCGGCGGAGGCACAGAGCTGCTGAGAGCCTTAAAAAGGGCCATTCAATTGTCCCATGATGAGGAAAACTCACGAACCATTGTGGTGGTAACGGATGGATATGTCTCGTTTGAGAATAGTATTTTCTCCTATATCCGGCAAAACCTGAACAATGCCAATTTATATGCCTTCGGCATTGGCAGCAGTGTCAACCGGTTTCTGATTGAGGGTATGGCTAAATCCGGATATGGAGAGCCTTTTGTAATCACTGAATCCCGTGAGGCTGCAGCAAAAGCCGGTAAGTTTCGCCAGTATATCCAGTCCCCATTGCTTACCAATATATCGGTTCAATACCAGGATTTTGCCGCCTATGAAGTGGAGCCATCCAGTATACCTGACCTGTTTGCCGAACGCCCGATGGTGATTTTCGGTAAATGGCGGGGCAAGCCCTGCGGATCAATAACAGTCTCGGGTATCACCGGGACGGGCAAATTCGAAAAATCATTCTCCGTATCTGACATGGCTTTTCAGGAAAGCCACAAGGTCCTGAAATATTTGTGGGCCCGAACCCGCATAGCTGATTTGTCCGACTTTTACTTCAACAAGCAGAATCAGGAGACAATTGACAAGGTCACTGAACTTGGATTGACCTATAACCTGTTGACCAAACACACCTCCTTTGTGGCTGTTTATGAAAAGATTCGCAACACTGAAGGTCAGGCGCATACGGTCAAACAGCCCCTGCCCCTGCCCAAGGGAGTACCCAATTCGGCGGTTGGAAAATCAATTATACGTGGCTCGGAACCATCCTTCTTTAGCCTGATTCTAATGTCTCTGATCATGGTTTTCTTATTCATACGTAAAAAACAATTGGTAAAATAATTGTGGCAGTTCACCACCCCTGGCCCATTTGGCACCATTGGGCCGGGGGTGGCAGCAATGGTGGGAAAGGAGCCTATTATGATAAAAATATTAAAAACATGCAAACATCAAGGCACCCGGTTTCTAATCTACGGATTGGTGATCACACTGGCAGTCCTGATCAAATTCCATTATTCCGGTGCCAATGTTCAACAATTAACGATAATATATCATCTGAGATATAATGTTCACC
>CBFDCH010000616.1:0-2178 GCA_965603235.1 uncultured bacterium
CACACTCATGTCGCCCATAAAAACATTAAAAATCTGCGGCAATTCGTCGAGACTGAACCGGCGCAACAGCTTCCCCACTTTAGTGACCCTGGGATCAAAACTTTTCAGTTTTTTATAGGTTTCCCATTCCTGTTGGAGTTGGGGATTCTCCTGCAGAAATTTCGCCAGTTTTTTGTCTCCATCCACATACATGGAGCGGAACTTTATGAATCTGAATCTCCTCCCTCCCTGTCCAAACCTCTCCTGGACAAAAAAGGTGGGACCTTTTGATTCCAGTTTGATTATAATCCACAAAAAAACAAATAGCGGGAAGAGCAAAACAATAGCAACCATAGAGACCACAATATCAAAAATACGCTTGAATATACGGTTAACCGGGGAGAGGAGGTTGTTGGCCATACGAATCATCAACAACTCATCAATATACTCGGTTTCAACGCCTATGGTTTTTAAAAAATTGAAGTCTGAAATCAATTTTATCTCTTTTACATGATGCTCAAGATGGTTCAGTATTTTATCCTGCTGCTCGCGGGTTATGCCCTGGGACACAAGGATAATAGTATCATAATGATTGGCCAAATCCTCTTTATCCGCCAGATCCTTCTGCCAGCCGGATAGAGACTCCAGCTCAACAATTTTAACCAGTCGATAACCGGAAGATTCCAGTTTTTTCAACGGGGTGAGTACTTTCTCGACCTCGCCTTTAATGCCCATCACCAAGGTTTTTTTACTGTAAAAACCAGAAACAATGAGTACTTTTCTTAATAAAAAGCGCACCAAAGGTACCACTGCCATGCCCACAAAGAGCATAAAAACAAAAATGGTTCTGGCAAAAACCTCCGCACTGCGGCTGAAATAGACAATAACGGCAATAAGAATCACGCCAATAAATAATCCCCGGGAAATATAAATAAATTCCTCGAAAAAATCGAAGCGCCGAGTGTACAGTTTTTCATAAAAAAATATCAGGATAAAAACCAGAATAAGATAGGAGAATTTATAAAAATGGCTAACCGGGAAAAAGACAGGTAAATCCATGCTAAAGAGAAAGGGGAGCAGTGAGATCCTAATATAATAAGATATAAAAAAAGAGGCCACCAGGGCCAGGATATCACCGATTAGAATTATAATAAAAGAGAAGAACCGTTTCATTACTTATGCCATTGTATCAAAAAATAATTTTTTACGCTTTATTCCCCTTTAACCAATCACTTAAAACACGGATTACAAAAAACGGAATGGTGCTTAAATAGCGATGACCCAGACGTAACGGCTCCTGACACACCCGGTAAAACCACTCCAGCCCTACTTTTCGCATCCACCTGGGGGCTCGTTTGCGAGTGCCGGCAAAAAAATCAAACGCTGCACCAATGGCGCCAATCACCTTTACCCTTAAACGTTTTTTATGTTGATAAATCCACAATTCCTGCTTTGGCGCTGTTATACCCACCCATAGTACATCCGCATCAGCTTTATTCACAGCTTCAATAATTCTTTGATTTTCTTCAACGTCCCATTGGGCAAAGGGGGGAGAGTATTCACCCGCGATCTGAATGTTGGGCAATTCCCTCTGCAAACGCTCCCTGATCTGTTCTAACACCCGGGGTGTGGAACCCAGGAAAAAAAATCGCATGGCCTCTCTGTCGGCTTTTTTACAGAATTCAATAAATAAATCTGGCCCGGTCACGCGCTGAGTTAAACCCTTTTTGCCGTACAGCAGGCGTGAGGCCCAGACAAAACCAATACCGTCCGGGATAATCACCGATGAATCATGCAGGGCTTGAGTATACTTCTTGTTGCCAGAGGCTACTTTTAAAAGGGGTACATTAAGGGTTGAAATTACATAAGGGATCTTCTGACTTCGAAGGGCGGCATCAACCACCTGTCCATATGCCAATTTGGTAAGATTAAAGCCGGTAATCATCAATGCCCGGTTGCTCTGCGGTTTTAAAAAAGTCATTGAGTCACTTTCTATTGATAAAATTTGTGAAAGCAGAATCGTTAAAGTAAATGAGACAGCACCCGCTCGTATTCTATGGCAAACTCCTGCCTCTTTTGTGTGATTTTTGTTCGATACTCCTGTAATTGGGGTAAAACCTTGCCTATTAACTGCTGTATCTGATTGGGTGTGATGGTATTGATATCCATAACCAACTCATCCATGGCCATCAACTCATA
>CBFDCH010000617.1:0-2172 GCA_965603235.1 uncultured bacterium
ATAGGCTCTTTATATTAAAGGCGGGCAGGAGGTTGCCGGGATATCTCATGGTAATGTTGGCATGTATCCCCTTGGCATTGAGAGTTTCAGTTATCTCTGCAATGTCCAAATCCACATTACCGTGACTGATGTACAGGTACAGATTTTTGGCTGCTATACCTTTTATATCTGTATTCTTATAGGTATTTTTAATGGTGGCAGTCTCACTCGTTATCTCTTTTAATTTAACATGACAGTCTTTTGCCATAATCTTCAGGTCTCCGCTACACTTCTCCACAATGATATTGGCATGGGTGCTGGAGATGTTCACGGCTTTGCTGATTTCCTGCATATTGATATTGGTGTGAGTTGCTTCGATATTAATATTACTTGATTTTTTTATTTTAATGTTGCTGTTAAAAGACTTAAAAATTTCCACTCTTTTGCTTATGTTGGACAGGGTCAGGGTGGAATGGAGGCAGTCGATACGTACATTTGCTACATTATTGACTTCCACATCCTTTCCCCTGTGGCTGGAAATCTCAAGAATTCCCTGACAAGAATCCACTTTTATATTGCCGTAGTAGTTGCGGATATATAGATTACTTTTTATCTGAAGGGCATGGATATCACCAAATCTATTCAGTATGCTCAGTTCCACTCCTGGTGGGAGTTTTACGGTTATATGCGCCCTGGCTCTTCGAAGCGGAAATTTTTTACTGGAGTGTATTTCCAGGCTTGTTGTGTCTCCGTTTTCCTGTTCAACCAAGGTTAGCTGGCTACGGAGACGCTGAGCCTCCTCTTTATGCTTGTGATATATCTTATAGGTTACCTGCAGGGCGGCGGTGTGATCGGGAGCGGGATCGACTGTAATGGAACCTGCCGGATTTTTTATTTCCAGTTTTTTAATATCTGTCAAAATCTTCTCATCTTCGATAAATTCGTTTAAATGAGTTTGATCCAACAACTCGCCCTTATTTGTAAATATTTGTGAGATACGGTCAATTTTTTCAGATTTAACCAGGTGGATGACCAATCCTGCCAACAGGGCCAGAACCACCAGGATAATTTCACTTTTTTTCATTTTGGCTGCTGTAATGGGTATAAATCATTTTAATGCCAATAATGACGAGAACCATTGGCCAGTATTCAGTCACTACATCCCAGAGGTCAATGTCCAGGCCAAAATTGTCCAATAAAAAGATCATACCAATAGCCAATAAAATTATACCCCAGAAGAGAGATTCGCGTTTTTTATTTTTCATTTGTTTCCTCCTGATGGTAAAAGTATTCGAAAACAACCTTGGCGCCCACCACAATCAAGATAATGGGCCACATCTTGGCCACTTTTCTATAAGAGCTAAGATCAAGCTCCGCCAGCTGAAGAAGAAGGGCGTGGAGTGGACCGAGGAGCAGCAGGAGAATGATTCCTAATACCAGGATAGTAATGGCCATGAACAGGGTCGGTTTCTTTTCTTCTTCTGTCTCTGAAGCTTCAGCATATGAGGCTTTTCTTGCCTCATTGTAACTGTCGAAAATTTGGAAAATGTAGAATCCGGCAATCAGTAGCCCGTAAATGATATGCTCATTACCCCAGGCATTTACCTGAAGTATAATCAGGGCGGTGAAGATTAAAATGTAGGCAACTCCTTTTAAAATGTTTCCTACATAGAACAAACCAACGCCCGGAAAGATTGATAAGATGGCAGCTATGGCAGGGTTCTTGTCTCTGTCATACATTCGTTTGTTTTCATCCATTGTGGCCTCCATTGTTTTTATAATTGTGTTTAAAGTCTCCCCTTGTTTTTTGGATCGGGGAGGATGTTACATTTTTTTGGTCTGCAAAAGAGGGGTGCTGATCGGCTTCCTTAAACCGATCAAAAAATGCTTCTGTTTGTACCGCAATCCTTTCGATATTCGCCACCAGGGTGTGCAATACTTTATTGGCGGGTGGATAAAGGTTGGTAAAATAGAAGAGGTTAAGGAAAAGAACCATTGTGCCTATCATGGCAGCGACCCATTTAAAAATTGGAGCTTGGTTCCGCTGAGCCGACTGGGATTCTGGCAGATAAAGGAGTCGGTTCTTTAAGAAGAAGGGGACCTCTTCCTCCAGTTCTGGTAATGCATACATCAACTCCTCGATTTTTTCTTTCAATTGTCTGCAGGCAGAGCATTGTTTGATGTGTCGGGAGA
>CBFDCH010000618.1:0-2165 GCA_965603235.1 uncultured bacterium
GTGTTAAAAAATTTCCAGGATCCTGGCAATGGGAAAAAAAGATCTGATGGAGATGAGAGAGAAATCATTGAAACGGGTCAAAGAATTATATACCGCAGAGATTGGATATAAAAATCTGTTGGAATTATTTGAAAGATTACAAGAGCTTAGAGGTAAAAGGGTAAAGAGGTAAAGGGAGAGCTTGTACAAAGGTTTGATGAATTAACCCCATCCGCTAAAATGAAATCAGAGTACACCCAAATAAAATCACCGACCTGAAAGATGGCGTGCGGCGCCTTTAATTCTCTACCTCTTATTACAAAACCTATTTATTATTCCTTATAAAACAGGTATAATACCATTTATGAAATTTGGGATTCTTTTACTCGGTGAGAAATTTAAAATGAAGCTGCACAAACGATTCTTCAAAGAGACAATTTATAAAAGTGAACGCTTAATACTCTCCCTTATCCTTCTCTTTACAATTATTAACTGGCTCTTGTTAACCCTGGCAGAAAAACTGGCCCCCCCGGATTTTTACAGATTGTATGAGATGGGAGAAAAATTATTCTCAGGAGATTTAAACATCGGAGTTGCCCTTCCTCTTTTCCCCTTACTGTTGTATCCCCTGGGAAAATTAGCCAGTATATTTGTTGAACCCACAGAGGCATTTATTATCACCGGCAGAATTATCTCGCTGTTAGCTGGCATCGGAGTTCTATTTTTTTCTTACCTCTTCCTCAAAAAAATTGTTGGGAAATTTGCTGTTTTAGGGATTCTCTTTTTTGTGATTTCGCCCTGGTATCTAAAACTGCTGGCATTTCCCATTACCGATATGCTCTACCTTTTTTTTGTCACTGCTGCTTTTTACGCTTTTTTAAATAAATCCTCTCCTGGGTGGTCCATCTTGTCTGTGGTTGGGGGTGTTTTGACCCGCTTTGAAGGCGTTTTACTGATTTTTTCCGGTTTTTTAAATTTTTTTAAATTAAAAAAACGGTATTTTTACATCCTATTGGCAACTACCCCGCTGATACTAGGGCTCATGCTGTTCTTCCAATCATTCGCCCCCCGTTTTTTTGCCCATTTCAAAGATATTATACTGCCTCAAAAGAGCTATTTGTTTATTTTTCAACATCCCCTGGAATTTCTTAATGTTATCTACGGGAACATTCTCTTTTTTATTCCCGATTCCTACCCCAATGTCCTGCAAATGTCCCTCCTGTTGATGGTTTTGGCGTGTTTTATCTACGGTATTTACCGGCTATTTAAAATTGAAAGAAATGTTACTATCGCTATTGTCGTCTATGAGCTCTTATTCCTTGCAGCTAAAGGATATATCGATGCTGGAGACCCTGAACGGGAGTTCAGGCGCATCTTCTCCGGGCTCTGGATATTTTATGTGATCAGCTTTATCGGCTGTTATTTCCTTTTAAAGAAAATCAAACAGCATAAACTATTAAGAAACATCATCCTGATCATCAGCGGAGTCCTTTTAACGGTCATTGCATTTTCCCAGGGAATTATTAATCTACCCACCATATTTCCGGCACTATTGGTGATTCTGCCACTGCTGTATACATTAAAGGACCTTTCAATCGGGAAAATCCCAAAATATCTTTCGGTTTTTGTTTTGCTGGTCTTTGCCCTACAAATTTATCATACATCTTCTAAAAAATCTGAAAATTATGTAGTCTCATATGCCCATAAGGCCGCTTATGCCGCGGCCAGGTGGCTCAACCTGGCACGATTGAAACAAGAAGCCACTGTTTTGTACTATACAAATAAAATCATGTTGGACTACTACCTGGAAAAGGAGCTCACTGGTCCAAAAAACATTCAACTGGTTCACTTTACCGTCCCCATGCGCAATACACCCGAAAACCGAGAACTTTTCATAAAGTCTTTTTTTGAGAAATTAAAAAAGAATTATGTAGATTTTATTATTTTTGACGATTATGTGGTTACCAAACCGGAATTCCTGGCTGTCAATGATGTTCATCGAATGCTTTTCGACGAAAAAGAAAATCCGAAGTATTTTCGAATTAAAAAATATCTCCATTACAAAGGGAAAAAAGTAGGCTATGTATTAAAACCGATCAATGTTAAAACGAATCGTTAAAACTTCTTTTTTTTCTATCGCCTCACGGGGCTTCCTGACCCTCACCAATCTGGTTATTTTATTTTCC
>CBFDCH010000619.1:0-2163 GCA_965603235.1 uncultured bacterium
CCACTGGTTCGATCGGATTTATCAGAAGCGGCGTGTTACGGACAATACATTCAATGATAGTATTATTGGCGCTGGAGTCGTACAAATTTAAAAATACTATATTTTCTGCCAGCAATTGATCATATTTGGTGTTTTCCAGGTATAGAATGGTTTTTGCCGAGTCATACATCCTGTCATCAAATAATTTCTGTTCTTTTAATCTATCCCGTTCTATCTTAATTAATTCATTCAGCCAGTGGGTGTCGTTAACCTTTAAAAAAATCTTTTTAATTTGATTTTCAGGCAATGGCAATTGAAAAATCGCATGAATTTTCCTCAGCCACCAGCCGATTTGAACGATCTTTTTCTCCTTGTTGGCCGTATACCTCTCCCAGCTCCAGGTAGTTTTCGGCGTTTCCGTAGGGAAGAAAAGGTTGTTGATGGGGAGTTGTAGGCTCTTTTGAAGGTGGGTGCGATGATAGTTGGATAAGGTGAACAATCCCCGGCAATAGGGCAAACTTTTTTGCCAGGCATTACTATTGAAAATTCGCTCATTGGATTGATAATGTTGGAACCATCCCGGGATATTGGGAGGTACATGGATGAAACCGATCCAGGGTCTAAGATGGGGTTTCACCTCGTGGGGACGCCAGGCAAATGTCTTCTCGATGAAGGCGTCCATGAAAATCCCCTTTGGATTATGAAGGGATTCTAAACAACGGACCGCGTAAATCCAACCACTGCGGTGCCGACCGTAAAAATGTTCAAGTTGTTCATCCAGGTTTATTTTACCCTTCACTAACCGGGATTTTTTTTTCCAACTAACTATTTTTGTGGAGATTTTTTTTACTTTACCGGCACCCCGTATTGATAATGTGTTCCAGTAGTGGCGGGGAGACAGTTGGTCCGGCATATAGCCGAACCTTTTCATAAAGTGACCGGCATAATGAATCAATTTTGACAGTTCCACAGGTGAGAGGGCCAGGTCCTCCCGTATGGCAAGGTCAGGTGAGATTTGTTTTATGACTCCGGTTTTCCATGTCTCCCATGGATTTATCAAGGTTTGGGATATCTCATTAAAACGATCGATCCGCTTATGATCGATTTTAATGTCAAGGAATCGACCGATTTTTTCCAGTTGGCGGGGTGTATCCTGGACAACATCCTCAATTTTTATAACCATTATGGAATTGGGCCTTTCCCTTTTGTTATGTTCAATCGACTGGACGTTCCTTATCCAATCGTTGATATGCTTCTCTATGGGCCAACAATGTTCGCCGTTAAAAGCGAAGTGCCGGCGTCTGGAGATGATTGCTTTTTCCGGGTGCCGCATAACCTCGATTACTTTTGCTTCAGGATAATGGTCAAAAATCAAGTGTAAAAAGTATGTGTGATTAGGGGTTTTTTCCATCCATCTGATATTTTCTATTCTTTTATGGTCAATCCGTTGAGACAGGTTATCAATGACCAGTAATTCAAAAAGCATTTTTAACGACACGCCTGGTCCATCCATCAGCTGGTATAAGTGAGTTTCCGCATTCTTTGAAAAAGACACCCTTTCCCTGATTTTTTCAACCACTCTCTTGATACAATCCCGTTGCAGTTTACCGTTCTGAGTTCTGATTACACTCCTTACCACACTGTAGAAATGGGTTTCCGGAAATGAGACAATATTCTGCTGGGTTGCGATGAGAGACTGTACCAGAGTAGTTCCTGAGCGGGGGTAGCCGGTGATGAATATAGGATCTTGTCTCAGGGTCTGGTCATTCAAGTGGGTAGCATCAGAATCCTGGCTGGGCCCTTGAGGATAAATGGCTTCAAAATTCCCGGGGTTTTTATATGTTGGTGAGTTTCGAATGATGATTTCTTGAATATAATCTGGATGGAGGGGATTATCCTTGGTATGATAGGTGTGAAACTCAATTAAGGTTTTTTTGTTATTTACCCTGGGGGAATCGATTAATGTATTTAGGATATCGATCAACTGGGTTTTGTTAAATCGGTTAAACTCATGGTGATCCTTGTGGTTCCAAACCCTGTCATCACCAATGTGAAATGTCAGGTGTAAATCAGTAAAAACTTTAAACTTATCGCTGAATGCTATTATATTGCTTATTAATACCCGGCCGATCCAATTTGCCCCAACACAAGTTTCACCCAGGAGGAATTTAGGGTGGAGATCTC
>CBFDCH010000620.1:0-2161 GCA_965603235.1 uncultured bacterium
AGAAGGTTATGTAAAGGTTGTTCGCATCATTCATGGCGGACCTGCCTGGAAACAAAAAACACTTCAGGCCAACGACCTTATCCTGAAAGTAGCCCAGGCAAAGAAAGAACCGGTGGACGTTATCGGTATGCGTACCGCTGATGCGGTAAAACTAATTAGAGGCGCCAAAGGGACGCTGGTCAAACTCACTGTTAAAAAACCCGATGGAAGAATTATGGTTATTCCAATTGTCAGGGATGTGGTGATTGTTGAAGAAACATTTGCCAAGTCGGCTGTTATCCAGGACGCTCGTTTTAACCGAAAATTCGGCTATATCACCTTGCCCAGGTTCTACAAAGATTTTTCTAAAAAAGATGGAAGAAATTCAACCACTGATGTTAAAAAAGAATTGGAACGCTTATTGGCACAGAATGTTGAGGGTATTATTCTCGATCTGCGTAACAATGGTGGGGGCGCACTGGATGATGCGATTCGCATATCGGGATTGTTTATTCCCCGGGGTCCTATCGTACAGACCAAGACCCGCAGGCTGGGAATAAAAGTATTTGACGATCCTGATCACAGCATTAGCTACAAGGGGCCACTGGTGATTCTGATTAACAACTATAGCGCCTCGGCCGCCGAAATTGTGGCAGCAGCACTACAGGACTATAACCGGGCCATAATTGTCGGCAGCGCCCATTCATATGGCAAGGGTACTGTTCAGATTTTAATTAACCTGGCTCAGTATTTACCCAGGAACTATAAACAGAATAAGACAATTGGTGCTTTGAAAATCACCATCCAAAAATTTTACCGGATCACTGGATCTTCCAACCAGTACAAGGGTGTTGTCCCCGATGTTATTATCCCTGATCCTTTTCAGTACCTGGAAATTGGAGAAAAATACACGCCTCATTCCCTGAAATGGGACACGGTTCCCTCTCTCTCATTTAAGAAGTGGTCGGGAGATCATCTAAATATTGAACAGCTCTCCTTCAACAGCCGAGAACGAATCAAACAGAGCGCCTACTTCAAATCCTTGCAGCAATATGCAAAATATCTGAAGCTGACCAGAACCAGTACCAGCAAGAGCCTGCAACTGAAAAAAGTGATGAAAATTCAGGAGGCGAGCAAGAAGAAGGTTGATCAATTAAACAAACTGAACATCCAATTACCTACATTACAGGTTTTTCTCCCATCCCTGGCTGACGACAAAGAAAAGGGCCGACACAGCAAGGAAGTAAAATCCTGGCAAAAAAACCTGATTGATCAGATCAAAAAAGATTATTATTTGAATGAAGCACTGGCAGTTCTAAATGATTTGAGTAGAGGTTAACCCGACTATTCCTTTTCCTTTTTCCAGAGGCGAAATCTTTTCATATAGCCATCCGCTACCTTTCTAGCCTCAAGATCCAGAGTACGGGCATAGGTAGTAATATACCATCTCAGATAACCGGCCTCAGGCAATTTATGGAATTTATCTGATTCAATATGGGCAATCATCTTAGCAGGGATTCCGGTCTTATTTTCAATATCTTGATGTGAGAGGCCGGCCTTTTCCCTCTCCTTTTTTAAACTCAAAAGCTGGAATGTAAGTTCTTCCTGGAGTTCTTCTTCTCTGACCATTCGGCTGAGTTGCTGGAACGCTTGTTCAATCTCTTTTAAAATTTCATTTTTCTCATCGTCGGAAAACTCGTCAGCAATCGGAGAAGTTGCCAGGGAGGATGAGGTATATAGCCGTTTAAGATGTTGGTATGAATCAGTAATTTCGTTACCTGTGGCAGTCGGCTCAATCTCCAAAACATCAAAATATTTTTTAAATTCTTCCCTGTCCATTTTATAAATCAACCCTTTTAATCTGAGTACCTGCAATTATGTTGTCAGTAATGGTACCCATCATGCTTAATATTTCAGAAGTTGAGTTCACATCCGCAAAAATTGCCTGGTCATTGATATTTTGCCAGAATTCTTCATCGTATTTGACATAGCCGGCAAAAATGGCATCAATGCCAAAATATTTGACAATTACACTCTTTATGGAGAGACCCATTTCAATATGTTCTTTATTATGGACCTGATTCAATATAAAGTTTATTTTCATAGATGGAAGTTCTTTATCTATTATCAAGCCAATCTCCTCTGATACTCCCTTGAGATAACCAATAAATTCCTTTAAATT
>CBFDCH010000621.1:0-2161 GCA_965603235.1 uncultured bacterium
AAAATAGTAGGCAACAGGGATCGCGACAAGTTCTACCAGAACATTGGCAAAGCAATCCTTAAGGGAAATAAGGCTTTTATCGTTCTGCCCCTGATTGAAGATTCAGATTTTTTCCCGGATCTTCGATCTTTAAAGGGAGAAGCGCAATATTTTAAACAAATCTTCACCCCTATACGAACAGCAATTATTTCAAGTAAAACTCCCATCGATCAAAGGGAAAAGGCCATCTCTCGTTTTCGCAAAGGGGAGATAAAGGCTTTAATTTCAACCACTGTGATTGAAATTGGCATTGATGTCACAGATGCAACTATCATGGTAATCGAAAACGCTGACCGCTACGGGTTGGCTCAACTTCACCAGCTAAGGGGGCGGGTTGGAAGAGGAGAAAAACAATCTTTCTGTTACCTTATCCCCTCGGTCAACATAACAGAAGCGGGCGAAGAAAGACTGTCAACCCTAGCCTCAACCCAAGACGGTTTCAGAATTGCAGAGAAGGATCTTGAAATGCGCGGCGGAGGAATCATCAGTGGCCTGGAACAGAGTGGTTACTTTGACTTTAAAGTTGGAAATATAAAAACTGATTATGATCAACTGATATTGGCTCAACGAGATGCTTCGCAAATCCTTGCTACCAAATCCTGGCAACAGGGATTCGTCCCCTCGTTTCTGAACTCCCTTAAGAAAAAACTTAAACAGATCAGTTTTAGTTGATAAGGAATAAATATCCTGCCAGTTTAAAAGATTCAATAAATTTACATCCAAGAAAAAAAGTGCTATAAAATACAGACCTAAACCAGAGGAAACAAGTGGAAAAAGCAATTGTTATTAAGGGTGCCAGAACAAACAATTTAAAAAATCTGGATTTAAACCTGCCCAGAGCCCATATCACGGCTATTGTGGGTGTTGCTGGAGCCGGAAAAACATCTCTGGCTTTCCACACAGTATACGCAGAAGGTTATTTAAGATATATTGAATCTATCTCTTCTTATATCAGGCAATTCCTGGATAAAATGGAAAAGCCTGCCGTCGATCGAATCGAAGGACTCCCCCCTGCCATTGCGTTTCGGCACAAGAAGCCGGTTAAAAATCCCAGGTCCATTGTAGCCACAGCCCTGGATATTTTTGATTATCTAAGAATTATTTTCGCCAAAGTGACTGATTTTTATTGCCCGGGATGTCAACAAAAAATCGATGCTTACACCATTGATGAGATTGTAGCAAAAATTTTGGCCAACCATAAGGGTGAGGTTAACATTTGTTTTGAATATAAAGGGGATATTGCCTTTTTAATCAATCGAGGTTACTACTTTCACATCAGCGAGGGTCGAAAAAAAAGGGTTGATCATCAGGTTAAGAATAAGTCAATATATATTCTACTCGACCGTATAAAAATCACCGAAGCCAATAAAAGTAGACTCTTTGAGGCAATTGATAAATCAATTACTTTTAACAAAGATGCGGCTGTGACATTTATTAAAAACAAACAGCAACGATATCCCCTTAATCTGTTCTGCGGTAAATGTGAACAAGAATATCCTCCACCGGACGAGCACCTTTTCTCCTTCAATAGTCCGAAAGGCGCCTGCCCCAATTGTAACGGGTTTGGCGACCAGCAAATCCTTGATAAAGACTTAATATTCGATTTCACCCGGTCACTCAAGGCAGGAGCCATTCTCCCCTTTAATTCACCTGCCACCAAACACTACGGCCTGCAGATCATCAATCAAGCCGCCGAACATGGCATTGATATTGAAAAACCTATAGGAAAATTAACCAAAAAGGAGATCTCCTTTCTTATGGAAGGGAACGGCAGTTTCACGGGAATTTCCGGTTTTTTTGAATCCCTCAGGAAAAAGAGTTACAAAGTACAGGCCCGTGTGTTTATCAGCCGCTACACATCATATAAATCCTGTACTCATTGTCATGGAAGTCGTTTTAATCCGTTGGCCCTCTCATTTAAGTTTATGGACAAAACCATTGGCCAGCTTCTGTCCATGACCACCCGTGAAGCCTTTGACTTTTTCAGCGGTATAGATAACACCAAATACCTCAACAGAATCTCGATGGAAGTTTTTGATGACATTAAAGTTCGTTTGAAGTATTTGATTGACATCGGTCTCCCCTACATCCACCTCAATCGCAAGAGTTTTACGTTGTCAAA
>CBFDCH010000622.1:0-2158 GCA_965603235.1 uncultured bacterium
AATCGTATATGATGTTTGGACTCACTCCTTTGCATTGACTGAGGTTGTCCAGGAATCGGATTGCCCCTGCTGCATCCACAAGCGTTTTGATTTTTTATCCCCGAAGAAGAGTGAGATTATAACCAATCTGTGTGCAAATTCGGTGCAAATTCTGCCACCACAGGGCACCCGTATAAATCTCATTGAATTGGCTGAAAAAATAGAGAAAATCTCCTTGATCAAAGCGAATGAATTCCTGATTCAATTCGAACATCAGGGCAAACAGGTCACCCTCTTCCAGGATGGCCGGGCCATAGTAAAAGGCACGGGTGATTTTGGCGTGGCCAGGTCCATCTATTCAAGATATGTCGGTAATTGAGGAGGATAATTCATGACAAATGATGCCTTAAAAATCGGTGGCAAAGAACTGGCAAACAGGTTTTTTCTGGGTACCGGCAAATTCAAATCCAAAACGGAAATGATGCGGGCCATTAAGGAGAGTGGCATTGAAGTGGTGACCGTAGCCATGAGGCGGGTGGATAGCGAACGCCATCAGGAGAATATTTTGGAATATGTTCCAGAGAATGTGGTGTTGATGTTGAAGCAAAACGGTTTTGATCCTGTATTCACGGACTGGCGCCACATCCCCAACCAGCCTTCATAATGACCCCCGGCAGACTGGCTGAAATGAACGGCGAGGATCCAAAAAGGGGCAGGGGTGGTTAAAAATCGAAGAGTTTGAGTTGTTTGTCTTCGGGTTTTCCCTGTTTTTTATGTTTATGGACTGTTGCTTCCAGAAGCTTTTTTCCGATGGTGTTTAAAAAGGGGCTGCGGGGCAGTTGATATTCTTTGCCAAAGAGAAAACGTTTGTCTGCGTGGCAGAGGAAGAGGAAATTTTGGGCGCGGGTCATGGCCACGTACAGCAGGCGCTGCTCTTCTTCGATATCGCCCTTTTTGTCAGGGAAAATGGTATAGGGTAGAACACCCGCTTCACAACCAGGTACAAACACACACTTAAATTCCAATCCCTTGGCTGCGTGGATTGTGGTGAGAGCGACCTGTTCGACGTTGAATTTAAAGGAATCGCTGCTGCTCCTCAGGCTGATCTGTTTTAAAAAAGCCTCCAATTCTTTATCAAAAGGTTCAGCAATACTTAGTAAATGTTGAAGCTCACGATCGCCTTCAGGCAACACATCGGGAAAAAAGAGTGTTGTCCATGATTCCAGTAATTCCTTAACACTTTTCTGGCCCTGCGGTAGAGTTAAAAAAGCGGCCATTTCCTCGCTGGGAATGGTTTTTTTATTCAGCAATTTTTCCTTGAGCAAGGTGTTGGCCGGATTTTTGTGCAGCCTTAGCAGATCAAGGAGCGATTTCACCGGCTCTCTTTGAAACAAGACCTGCTTGCCCACACTTTGATAAGGGATGCTGTGATTGTTCAAAGCTTCCTGGATGGGTTCCATTTGGGCCGAGAGGCGGCAGAGAATAGCAAAATCGGCCAGGCTCTCTATCCCCTCCTCTTTCCCTCCGGAGGTAATATTGCTGTCCATTGAAAAAAAACGGAGCCCTCCCATCATTTTCTCAATGGCCCGGGCAATAAATTCGGCCTCGCTTTTGGCACTGGTGTTGCGGCTGATCCTGACTTTCACCCCCTCCTGCAATCCTTGCAGGGGATTGCCTGCCGATCCCTGATTTCCGATAATCCGGTCAGATGCCTTGAGAATGGTGTTGCTGCAGCGGTAGCTGGTGGCCAATTGAAATATCTCCGCAGCAGGAAAATCCTTTTTGAAACGCCGGATAAGCCTGACATCAGCGCCGCGGAAACCGTAAATGGCCTGATTGGCGTCTCCAATCACAAAGAGGTTGCCATTTTCATTCGCTGTCAGCAGGCGCAGCAATTGGTATTGGGCCGAATTAATATCCTGGTATTCATCCACCATAATCCAGCGGTATTTTTGCTGATAGAACCGGCGGATTTCCTCCTGCCGCTCAAGCAGTTTCACCGGCCAGAGGATCAGATCATCCAGGTCAAAGGCGTTCAGCTGCTGCAGCATATCCTGATATGATTGAAAGGTACGGCGGGTCTCCGCATCTTCTATGTCTCCTGCTCTGGTCAGGTTTTGTTTGATCAGGGAGATCCGGTTGCTTATTTCCCTTTTTCCCTCTTTTTGCCCATAGATCT
>CBFDCH010000623.1:0-2157 GCA_965603235.1 uncultured bacterium
CCAATTGGCCCTCACACCTCTCGGTGTAATCGGACCGGTCAGGGGCGTTTTCTTTTTTGACCTGGGCGGATCATGGTATAATGATCAGGACTTTCGCATCTTCAAACCGGGGAAGAAGATAGAACTACAGGATGCCCTGGCATCCTACGGCTGGGGGATCGAGGCATTCCTCTTCGGCGTACCCATGCACTTTGAATGGGTTTACCGTACCACCTTTGAAAATACCCGATATTGGGGTATGAACTTCTGGATCGGTTACGATTTCTGATTCATCACCAATTTGTCACGCCCAGCGGCCGGAAATTCTGTGACCAGGATTTTCCCCAGTTAGCTTGTTTTTTTAACCTTTTTATTATAAAATCCACCATATGGGTAATATTATTGAAATCGAATGCCCCAATTGCCATGCCTCCCTGTGGATTGATGCCGACAAAAAAGTAGTCATCCAGCATAAGAAAACCAAAAAGAAAAGCTTTGCGTCATTTGATGACCTCCTCTCCAAAGAAAAAGAGAAGAAGGAGAAAGTGGAGGAACGTTTTTCAATGGCCAAGGAGCTGGAAGAGGCAAAAAAGAAAAAGGCTGAAGATTTATTTAAAAAATCCTTTAAAGATAAAAATCAGCCCTCATGAACAGGATTAAGAAGCTTGACTTCTGGGGGTAAAGGAGAAAATATGGATTTTCAAGAATTAAAAAAACAGGTTGAGAAAGAAGTTGAATTGAAAAAACCTGAATTTGTGAAAGACACCAACACCAGCATTAATATTGGTGAACTTGACCTGGGATCCACACAAAAGTTACTCTTTTCAATTTCAAGTTTCAGAGATAAAAATTATATTGATATCAGAACCTGGTTTCAGGATCAATCAGGAGAGTGGAAGCCCACAAAAAAAGGGATCCATTTCAATATTGATAAATTTGAGGATTTCGAGAAGATGGTTAAGATTTTTACCACCATCGCAGCCATCGACTCCTAAAATCAAATCCCTTTTCCGCAGTCTAAGCGGATTTGATCAAGCCCATATCAACAAACTTAAAAAATTTCTGCAACCCTGATCCAACAATATCAGAAAAACATTTTCATTAGTATGGGACCCTTGACATTTTAATGTGTCTGGGATATAAAAAAATCTTCACCACTACCGCATATAAGTGATGTCAACAAGGAGTAGAATTTGACAAAAAACAAGGGGAATGATTCCAAAAATTTCGCAAATCTCTCTCTGGCAGACGCTCCCTTGATGAAGGTGCCTCCTCCGGGACCCGAATCAAGAAAATACCTTGATTTTCAAAAAGGCAGCGAAGGTTCGGCTGTCTCCTATCCGCGAGGATTACCGATGGCTCTACAACGGGGGAGAGGTGCTACAGTTGAAGATGTGGATGGTAATGTCTATCTCGATTTTTTTGCTGGAGCCGGTGTACTGAATGTGGGTCACAGCAATCCTCAGGTTATGGCGGCAATTGAGGACCAGGTTCGGGAAATAACCCACACCCTGGATATCCCCAATCCCAGCCGTAAAAAGTTGGTAGAGATCATGCAGGAGCTCTTGCCGGATGAATTGAGCAGAATTTTCTTCGGGGGGCCGACCGGTTCGGATGCAGTGGAAGCGGCCATCAAGCTGGCAAAATATAATAACAACCGATACCCGGTCATCGCCTTTGAAGGTTCTTACCACGGTATGACTGCCGGTGCCCTGAGTTTATGCAGCGGGAAACCCTTTAAAGAAAATTTCCTGCCGCTAATTGCAGAAGTCCATTTCATTCCCTATGCCTATTGTTACCGCTGCCCATTTGCCAAGAATTTAGAGACCTGCGATCTGCTTTGCGCCCAATATCTGCAACACAAGCTTGAGGATCCCCATTCTGGTTTGGCCCAGCCAGCGGCCATTATAATTGAAGCTATCCAGGGGGAGGGAGGATCCATCGTACCCCCACCCCAATATTTAACTAAAATCCGCGAGATCTGTGACCGTTTTGAAATCCTTCTTATTGTTGATGAGATCCAGGCCGGATTCTGCCGCACCGGCCAAATGTTTGCCTTCCAGCACAGCGGAATAATCCCGGACATCATCACTATGAGCAAGGCCCTGGGAGGGGTTGGCCTGCCCATATCAGCCATTGCCTTTAAAGAGGAATTGAATACCCTGCCCCCGGGCAAAC
>CBFDCH010000624.1:0-2155 GCA_965603235.1 uncultured bacterium
GGATTAAATTTGTGGCGGTGGATTGCCAGAACCCGGGAGTGGGCCCACTGGAATTTTGTGGATATCAACTATCCAGGCTGGTGGAAGAAAATGGGAGAATGGAATGGTATAAAGAACCTTCGTACTTCACTAAGACTCTCCTTCACTCCGTATATTTCCGGATACCTGGAGTTTGAAACTGCCCAGAAAAGTGACTTTCTATACCATGGAGGGGTTGATTTAAAATATGGTATTACCGATAGTTTTACTCTGGATTCCACTTTGATTCCCGATTTTGGCCAGGTACAGTCCGATGATATTGAATTAAATTTATCTCCCTATGAGATAAAATACAATGAGAAGAGACAATTTTTTACCGAAGGAATGGAGTTATTTAATAAGGGTGACCTGTTTTATTCGCGGCGGATTGGGGACACACCGATAAATTATAATTCGGTTGTTGAAGGGACGCATGAGGATGAAGAATTGTTAAATAATCCTCAACAGGCCCGGTTGATCAATGCCACCAAAATATCAGGAAGAACCAATTTTGGACTGGGCATTGGTATTTTAAATGCTATGACTGCCAGGACTTATGCAACTGTCTTTAACCGCAAAACCGGAGAGGAACGGAAAATATTAACCCAGCCCTTTTCCAATTATAATATGCTGATTTTGGATCAAACCCTTTTTACCCACTCTTTTGTCAGCCTGGCCAACACCAATGTTTCAAGGAAGGGCCATTCAGCCAATGTAACAGCACTGGACCTTAAATTAGTGGATAAAACCAACACTTATGGCTTAAGCGGGATATTTGGCTACAGCCAGGTTGAGTCCAATGAAACCAGAGTAGATGGATATAAGCTGGATTTTTCTGGGGGAAAATTTGGCGGGAACCTGCAAGCCCACTATCATCTTTCTGCAATCACTGATGATTACAGTCAAAATGATCTGGGTTACCTGAGACGCAATAATGAGGTCATTAACCAAATAAGTCTCTCACACCAGACATCAAAACCTTTTGCTTGTTTTTTAAGAATAAGCAACCAGTTTCAATTAATTTACAGCAGTGTCTTTGATTCTGGTGCCTTTTCAGAATTTTTATACGCCTACCAGATTTCTGCCAGTTTTAAGAACCATTACCAATTTAGCATGCGGTTCGAACACGCTCCGGCGGACCGAAATGATTATTATGAGCCCAGAATTAAGGGGCGCTATTTTATTAACTATAAATATCTTAAATATGGTATATCAGGGCAAACAGATCCCAGGCGACCCATTTGGATTGAAGCGAGCTGTGATTTTCTGAATTCCTACGATTATGGCTTTGATGTCAGATCCACCTGGATACACATTACTCCCCGCTTTACCATAAATGACCATTTGAATCTGATATGGCAATTCTCCTTTGAGGGTAACAAAAATGATTTGGGGTATGTTGATCAAGAATTGGATTCCCAAAAAATCTATTTTGGAAAACGGGATCGGCAAATAGTGGCCAATACCCTTGAAGTCTCATATGTTTTTAATCACAAAATATCCTTGGCTTTCAGATTGAGACATTACCACTCCAAGGCAGAATATGATTCCTATTATCATTTGAATCAGGATGGCACCATGTCCATGTCCGGTTACCCTGAAAATCACGATATCAACTACAATGTGTTCAATATTGACTCGATATTAAGATGGAATTTTGCTCCTGGCAGCGAAATTTTATTGAATTGGAAAAATGCCATTTATACAACGGATCAACTCACTAACACCAGTTATTGGCGAAATTTTGCGACGGTGCTTGATGCACCTCATGTGAACAGCATATCCCTGAAGATCATCTATTATTTTGACTTATAAAGGAGTATGGCTGCCAACAGCAAAAGAAAAAGGGGACAGGCACGAAGTTTTCTGAAAAGAAAAGCAAAAGAAAAAGGGGACAGGCACCAAGTTTTCTAAGAAAAAGGGGACAGGCACCAAGTTTTCTGGAACCAATTTTACACTCACACGACATGGCGATTCTGATTTTTTTGAACCATTTCTGTGAAATGTGGAGAGGTTATTCTGAAAAACACTCCCTTTACCAACCAAATCTAATATATTAGACACACTTCTACCTTTTTCTTCAATAGAAATGAAAAAAATCGATAGGCTAGTTAACTTATTTAATGTTTTACCTGCA
>CBFDCH010000625.1:0-2153 GCA_965603235.1 uncultured bacterium
CCGGTAAGAGATTTTAAAATTAACATACCGGGCATGGATAACCGGCCCAAATTCATCTCAAGCGAAGGCGCACCGGTGAACATTGGAGCATATTTTGCCAGGTTTGACGGAACAACCTCAAAGGTAGAGGGAAAGTGGCCCCGGTTCAGAGGGGCTGATTTTGACAATATCAATAAGGAAAATATCCGCCTGGCTGAGAATTGGCCAAATAGCGGCCCCCCGATTTTATGGTCCATCAAATTGGGGGAAGGCCATGCCGGCCCGGTGATTTCCAGACGCGGTTATAAGCTTTTTTTAAAAAGAAACCATGGCATGTCGCGAACCGTACCGGCAGTAACAGACAAGTTTGTGGTTACCATTGGACCCAAGTGTCATGTGATGTGCGTTAAGGCGGATTCCGGTGATTTTGTCTGGGGGATCAATCTTGAACAAAAATATGAAGCAGAAGTTCCTTTGTGGTATACGGGCCAATGCCCTCTGATCGATGGCAATATTGTGGTCATTGGGGTTGGCGGCAAATCTCTGCTGATTGGTGTAAACCTGGAAACCGGGGAAGTGATTTGGGAAACACCAAACCCGGATAAATGGAAGATGTCTCATTCCTCCATTTTGCCGCTCACGTTTCAAAGAAAAAAAATGTATTTCTATTGTACTCTGGGTGGGATTGTGGCGGTATCTGCCGCCGAAGAAACAGCTGGAAAAGTATTGTTGAAATCGGATTTATGGAATCATAATGTGCTGGTTCCGTCTCCAATTTACCTGGGTGATGGTAAACTCTTTTTAACTGCCGGATACGGTGCCGGAAGCATGGTACTCAAAATTAAGCCCCAAGGTGACACCTTTGCAGCGGAAGCAATCCAGGGATTTAAACCGTCGGAAGGGCTGGCTTCCGAGCAGCAGACGCCTGTTTTTTTTAAGGGACATTTATACTCCATTCTTCCAAAGGATGCCGGGCCCCTACGCAATCAATTTGTATGTTACCACCCCAGGGATTGTAAAAAAACCGTCTGGTCCAGCGGCAAGACCCACCGCTTTGGCCTGGGGCCCTATATTGTTGCTGACAACAAATTTTTCATCCTCAGTGATGATGGTGTTTTAACGGTCATAAAAGCCAGCACTCAACAATTTGTTCAGTTGGCCAGCGCCAAGGTTTTGCAGGGAGTGGATGCCTGGGGGCCAATGGCACTTGCCAACGGCAGGCTCCTGACTCGTGATTCACACCGGCTGGTATGCATTGACTTGAGGGCCCGGTCCGGGCCCGGAGGCTAACCAATGTCTTCTGTGGAAGGTAAAGGATCAAGGTTTTTAACCGCTGCAATAATTTTTGTATCTATTGCCGCCCTTTTTTATTTTGGATATCAGGCGGTTTCCGATAACTCATCCAAGACTCAGAAGAATCCGTTTGAATACAACATTAAGGAATACAAACAAACCGATCAAAACCTGCTCCATTACTCTGAACTGGAATCCATAAAAATCAATTTAGATAACTTGTATGGAATTTCAATAAGCCGGGATAACAAACTATACGTTTCTGGTGAAAGCGCCATTCTGGTACTCACCCTTGATGGTGACATTCAGTCTTCGATTAAAACGGAAGCCCCAGCTCGCTGTCTTGCCACGGATGCAAAAGGAGACCTGTACCTGGGAATGGGAGATCATATTGAAGTGTATGATGCCAAGGGTAGTAAGACAACCCGCTGGGAGTCCCTTGGAAAAAATGCCATTATCACCTCTGTGGCGGTTTCAGAAGAAAATGTTTTTATAGCAGATGCGGGAAATCATCTGGTTTGGAAGTTTACCAGATCGGGGGAAAAGCAGGCTGAAATTGGCAGGAAGAATACTGCCAAAGACATCCCCGGCTTTATAATTCCCAGCCCCTATTTTGATGCGGCCATTGATGCGGATGGTTTTTTGTGGGTGGTTAATCCGGGCCGTCATTCTTTGGAAAATTATATGGATGACGGAAATTTGAGATCATCATGGGGTGAGTATTCCTGGGCTGTGGATGGATTTTGCGGCTGCTGCAACCCCTCCCATATTGCCATCCTGGATGACGGATCCTTTGTGACCAGCGAGAAGGGAATTGTTCGAGTTAAAGTATACAATCGGCTGGGGAAAGAAGGGTAACGATACACCCACAGAATCCCCTC
>CBFDCH010000626.1:0-2151 GCA_965603235.1 uncultured bacterium
ACCTTCATATTTTTTATTTTTTTCAGTGAAAACCGAACTGATGAGCACCTTATCCCAGGAGCCAATCTTCTTCTCCCTCTCCTTGACATAGGCCCTGATTTTGCCATCCAGGGCGGGATTCTTCAGCCGCTTGATAAAATCCTTGGTGATGCCCTGCTTGGACCAGGGGGGAAAATAGTAGGCCAAACCCGTTGAGCCGGCAATGTAGGGATAGCGGTCGGCCATGATGCGAATTCCCTCTTTCCTGGCGGATTCAATTTTTGCAATGGCATCATCAATCTTGGCCCAGTTCACCTTATTGGCTACCTTCAGATGGGAGATCTGCAGGCTAATTCCTGTTTCTCTGGAGATTTTTATTGCCTCATCCAAGGCTTCCAATAAAAACTCCCCCTCGTGTCTCATGTGGGTGGCATGCACTCCCCCATTCCGGGCCGCAGCATGGCACAGGGCGATAAGTTCCGGAGTTTTGGCATAACTTCCCGGTGAATATTCCAGGCCGGTTGATATTCCCAGAGCTCCGGCCTTAATATTTTCCTCCACCAGTTGCTGCATATCTTTCACCTGGGTTTCTGTGGGCGGTACGTCGTCCAGACCGACAATTTTTCCCCTGATGTTGCCATGCCCCACCAGAGTACTGTAATTCAGGGCGATTCCCTTATTTTCCAGGCGGTTAAAAAATCCATTGATATCCCGCCAGTCCAGGTCAATGTTATACTCTGTTTTAACATAGTGTTTCATCTCTTCAATAGAAGGATCAGGTATGGGAAACGGAGATGAACCGCAATTGCCGCTGATGACTGTGGTTACGCCCTGCCTTACCTGGCTTTCGGCTTTGGGATTGGCCAGCAGGCCTATATCAGTATGGTCATGGGCATCAATAAATCCCGGAGCTACAGCCATATTTTTGGCTTCAATCACTGTCTTGGCTTTGGTCTTTTGCAGATCTTTCTTAAGCAAAAGGATTCTTTCTCCTTTAACCGCAATATCTATTTCTTTCCCCGGATTACCCAGGCCGTCATAGACAATACCGCCGGAAATTATCAGGTCATATTCCTGCTGCTTCGAACATCCCTGAATCAGTAGGTTACTACCACCGATTCCAAGGACCATGGCCCCCTGCGCCGATTTTTTAATAAAATCCCTTCTGGAAATTTTTTTCTTTTTCATAGCAGCTCCTATGGCTAAAATTTATTATACCATCAAAAAAATTATTATATCAAAGAGTTGAAATGAAAAGTGGACAGACAGAAAATTGTTTTAATCCATCAGCGGCTGGCGGTGAATCGGCAGGTGGTGGCCAGTTTCATCTGGGAGTGTTTGGCATCTGTTACAGAACCCTCGATTTTTCCATCCGGGCCCAGGTGACCATCCCAGGTTTGCGTGCGGCCATCGGGCAGGGTTCTGGTAAAATTGAGGTGGTTTCCACTAAAGGATCCCTTCAAAGTGCCATAATGACCATTGGAGAAACTCCCCTTGACACGGTTGTTCCTACCCAGGGAAGTAATGGTAAAGGAGCCGCTGAATTTAGTAGTGCCGCAGGTGGCGGTCCAGGTCCAGGTGCCTGAAATTTCGGCCGAGTTGCTGGTATCCATTTCCTTCTTCTTATTCTTCAGGCATTGTTGGACGAACATATCTTTTAGGCGCTTTTTTTCGTCCAATTGCCACTTTGCCATTTCTGTCTTGAGATCTCCCAATCGGCTTGCCATGGCTTGGCTTTGTTTAAGCCATTTCCTTGACAACTTGTACGATTCTTCCAGCCTTTCATCAAACATATCGAGTAACTCTTTCTGATTGGCCAATAATTTAATTTCCTTCTTTGACAGGGTGACTTGTGGGTGATAAGAATTGTTAAATTCCTGGGTCATGGCCTCGGCTATTTTATTGGGATCACCAAAATTCTCAACCAATTCCAGAGCAGATGAAAGCGCGTAGGATGCCAATTTGCTGCTCACTTTTTTATTACTTAAAGCCAAACGGGATTCTTTGGGTATATAATGTTTCACCACTTTAATGGCTGAGGCCAATTTAACCGATTTCGAGACACCCTCTCCCACCAGATTGGCATATGAGGAGCCAAGACCAGCGGCGTCCTTGATGGTGGTATAGGTGAAGTATGAGAGGCGGATTAATGATTTTAATAGATTCTGCTTG
>CBFDCH010000627.1:0-2141 GCA_965603235.1 uncultured bacterium
TCCAGATTGACAGCCCTGCCCAGGTAGGTGTTCACCAGAGAGAGACAATCAGCCCCTCCGGCTTCGGCCGCATGAGCCACCGCCAGAATGTCTGCCACATTGGGGGTTAACTTTACCATCAAGGGTTTTTTAGTTTTTTCCTTCACCTGCTTTACCAGTTGATAGGTATGGCCTGCATCCTGGGCCGGGCATTTGCCCCCCTGCCTGATATTCGGGCATGATATATTCAGTTCAAGCATGGCCACTTCAGGCATCACATCAAAGGATTTGGCCACCTGCACATACTCATCATTACTCTCCCCGCACACATTCACCACCAGGGGTGTGGCGGTCACTTTGGCAACCCGTTTTACAATTTTTTTCAATGCTTCGGTTCCGGGTCCGGCCAAACCGATTGAATTTAATAAGCCGGAAGCGGTTTCATGAATCCGGGGCGGCGGATTGCCGAGCCGGGGCTCGAGGTATATCCCTTTTAAAATAAAAGCACCCAGGGAATCCAATTTAAAAAACTCGGCGAATTCCTCACCATAGCCAAAGGTACCGGATGCGGGCATCAGGGGATTTTTCAGCTTTATGAAGCCCAGGTCTACAGATAGGTCTGCCAATCGATAGCCTCCAGCAAAAACACCGTCCCATCGGTGCAGACTTTACCATATTGACCGGTTTTCAGCGGTACCACGCAGGAGTGACAAACACCAAAACCGCACCCCATAACCCCTTCCAGAGAGACATAGTTCTCACTCGTTACACCCTGCAATCCATGACTCACTGCTGCCAGCATCCTTTCAGGTCCGCAGGAAAAAGTCACCTCAACCTGATGCGTTTGCAAAAATTGATCCAGGTTGTGGGTGACCAATCCCTTTTGACCCGCGCTGCCATCCTCTGTATAGAGGACAAGCTGCTGCAGGTTCAGCGATTTTAATTGATCCACCAGGTTCAGATCATCCTTGGTTTTGGTGCCATAAATCATCATCACCTTATTATCATTTGAGAACTCTTTGGCAGCGAAGAAGAGGGGTGCAATACCACGGCCGCCGGCAACCATGACAATCGTCTTGTTTTGAAAGGATGGAAATGAATTGCCCAAGGGGCCCAATAACACCACTTCATCACCCTCTCTGTGGCCGGACAAAAGCCGCGTGCCCCGACCCACCACTTCGTAGTAAAGCCAGATATAGGGCGGATCAACCTTCATGATGGCAAAGGGCCGCCGCAGCAGGGGATAAAGAGGAGGATCAATCATGCGCGCCATCACAAACTGGCCGGGCCGGGCCAACTTGGCAATAGTCTCGGTTTTTAGTTGACAGAGGAAATAATTCTTTGACAGACGAATATTTTCGACCACAGTGCAGGTTTCGTCTCTCATCCGATCAATTATGCCATTTCTTGCCATTTAAGTAAAGATTAATCTATATCAGGGAAAAATTGTCAAATCAATAATCCCCAATCAATACATCGCCAGGTAGCGCTCCTGCTCCCAGGGGTGAACCTGCTGGATATACGACTCCCAGACTTTCCGCTTGGCGTTCAGATAGTGTAAATAAATATGATCTCCCAGCGTATCACGGATCAACCGGTCCTTTTCCATTTGATTCAATGCATCGTCCAGACTCACTGGCAATGAGCCAATCCTCAATCGCGATTTTTCCCGCTGAGACATGCGGTAAATATTTTTGTTTACCGGTTCCGGAGGCGTCATGTTTTTCTTGATGCCATTCAAACCGGCAGCCAGCATTACAGCCAGGGCCAGGTAAGGATTTGCTGATGGGTCAGGAGACCGGAATTCAATCCTGGTACCCACTTTCCGCTTGGCCGGCACCCTGATCAGAGGAGAACGGTTTCTTTCAGACCAGCAGATTTCGGTGGGTGCCTCATACCCCGGCACCAGCCGCTTGTAGGAGTTGACCAAAGGATTGGTCAGGGCAGTGATGCCTTTGGCATGCCTCAGCAGGCCGGCAATGTAATTCAGGGCAATTTTACTCAATTCATATTCACTCTTGGGATCAAAAAAAACATTTTTGCCATTTTTGAACAGGCTCTGGTGGGTGTGCATGCCACTGCCGCTGACCCCGTAAATCGGTTTGGGCATAAAGGTGGCATGCAGGTTAAAGTTGGTCGCACCCCGGCGTACGATAAAACGG
>CBFDCH010000628.1:0-2140 GCA_965603235.1 uncultured bacterium
CCAGCGGTGCCAAGGATAAGGATAATTTTTTACGTGGCGTACCTGCCAGGCTGAGCTGTTTTAGCTTCTGGCATAAAATGGGATTTTTTTGTGCCCTGCATTCCAATAGCTCGGCATGTTCTTTGATCAATTGTTCCAGGTCCATTTTTCACCTCATGGATTTGGACACTCAGAGGTGAAAAACCTTGCCTGAAATCTGTTATTAGCAGAAGATTAGAAATGAGCCGTATAGCCAAGGGAGATTCTAAGGAATTGGATCTCAGACGTATAAATATAGTAAGTGACATCATCCCCCTCCACCTCAATCGAACCCCTGGTCATATAATCCACGGTTGGCAGATGTTGATAATGGACACTCAGGTGGATGCCGTGCGTTTCCTTCCAGCCTCCGGTCCGCACATTTTTACGGCCCCCGACACGGAAGATTATGCCTGTTCCTAGACCAAATCCCACAGCCGAGTCATCCAGGTTTTTTGTAGTGACAAGATCGTAGCAGTCATCATCATAACAATCGCCGGGTATCGATGTCCAACTGCCAAGCTCAGTCCAGTTCACATTGGCTTCAACAAAGGGCCGCCACTTGGCGTTCTCAAAAGGGGAGTAGCGAAGAAAGAGGAAAGCCCCATACATTTGATAAGTATTGGTTATATCCAATCCGACATCACCAAATTCCGGTATGAACACAATGGCTTCCCTGCCACCCTGACCGTATTGGAAAAAATGTCCGCCAATACCGAGGTATAGCAACGTTTTCCCCAGTTTAAAACCAAATTTACCCACGATTCCCGGACCAAAAACCGGATGTTCCATGGCTTTTTCAAATGCATTGAGAGGAACTCCCAGTGACAGATCAAACGACGCTACAAAATGGTCGGCCGACAGGGGTTTGTTGCTTGAAAAAATTAAAATAGTAAATATCAAAACAAAAATTTGAGCAATTCTCTTTTTTTTCTTCATGGTATCCTCCCTTTGAAGTTTTAGAATAAAAGCAGCAATTAAGATGCCATTAATTTGCCGCATTTTTGTACCTTTTTGGTTACAAGAGGAACTTTTATAGACAGTATTGACCAATTATTTGGGTTTGTCTCCCTTTTTCTCCAGATAATAACTGCGGGGTATGTGGCAACAGGTCGATATCAGTCCTTTGGACTCCCGGCAATTTATCCAGAGTATCCTTTAAAAGAAGCAAATCCCTGGTCGATTTTTCATCATTATATTTTAATTTTCTCTTCTTTATTTTGGGTTCCTTCATGATGGCCTCCTGCTAATATTGACAAATGAGGTAACAAAAACTTTCCAACCTGCTGGCTGTCAGGTGATTCATTTGGTAAATTAAGGACCAACTAACTGGAGTGGAAGAAGCGGCGAATCTTGTTTTTTGCTTTATGAACCAGAGATTCCACGGCCGAAACAGAGGTCTTCATTATGGCGGCAATCTCTTTTTGTTTTAGCTTATCATAGAAAAAGAGGTAAAAGGCAGTTTTTTCCCGTCCACTCAACCTCTCAATGGCCTGGTTCAATTGGGCCAGTTGATTGGATAGGTCCTCA
This sequence comes from uncultured bacterium, assembly GCA_965603235.1. Classification (GTDB taxonomy): domain Bacteria; phylum Acidobacteriota; class Aminicenantia; order UBA2199; family UBA2199; genus CBFDCH01. The sequence goes on from CBFDCH010000628.1 coordinate 1,549, forward strand.
TCCTGTTCCATGTGTAAAGCCGGGTCAGGCCGGCCGTTTTTCATCCATTTATCTCCATATTCACTAACCTGGGAAAAGGAGAGGAATTGAACAATTTTTTTTCGTCTGAGATAGTTGAGAATTGTATTGACAGCCAATCTGTACAACCAGGTATATACACCCGCCTCTTCTTTAAACATTGAGGCATTTTTGTACGCTTTTAGAAAAATATCCTGTAACAGATCCTCCGCCTCCTGCTTGTCCTTCAGATAAAAGAGGCAAAGTTTATATATTTTGTGATAGTACTCATCCACCCACTTGTCTGTATTGACCATTGTTGTCATCATGAATATTCTAAACCATTAAAGCAATTTTTTCATTTGCTGTGCCCGCTGGATAAGGCGGGTGCGGATCTGTTTTAAATCTCCCCGGATAAAACGGAGAACCGGGATCCAGAGGAAAATGTTTAAAATCCAAAAGATCAAAACAGACCAAATGGCTGTTTTAAGGCCCGCCAGGGTGGCAATATACGAACCAATCACAGGTCCGAGGGCAAAACCGGTAATATCCATGACCGAGGCCAGGGAGATCATGGTGGCCCGGTGTTCAGGCA
>CBFDCH010000629.1:0-2136 GCA_965603235.1 uncultured bacterium
CTTTGTCGAGGGCAAGGATATTCTGGCAAAAAAATGCTCCCTGTGCCACAATCATGACCGTATTAACCAGGCCAAAAAAAATCAGCAGAACTGGAAAAATACCCTGGAACGCATGGTCAAGTACTCCCGCAATCCCCAATACCTGACCAAAACGGAATCCGCCACCCTGATTAACTATTTAAGTACCAGAGAACCCACGCCTCCGCTAAAACCAGGAGAGTACCAGCAGTGAGAATCCTTTATATCTACCCCCACCCAGACGACGAATCATTCGGCACAGCCCATGTTATGTCAAAGCAAAAACATCAGGAGCATGAGGTATACTTACTGACCCTGACCCGCGGCGGCGCCACCAGACAACGACACAAATACGGTTATTCAGTCCAGGAGATGGGTGAGATCCGCTTTCGGGAAATGGAGCAGGTGGCCAAGGTATTGCAATTGGACAGTCTGACTGTCCACGATCTGCCAGACAGCGGCCTGAAGAATATGGATCCCAGGACGATTGAACACATCATTGAAGACGAGATTCAACGATTGCGGCCGCAGGTGATTGTAACCTATGCGGTGCACGGCATCAGCGGATTTTTCGACCACCTGGTAAGTCATGCGGTGGTGAAACGGGTTTTTGTTGAGATGAAGGAATTATTGCCGGAACTCCAGCGCCTGGCTTTTATTACCGTTACTGAGGAAGAGGCCGGGAAAGTAACCCTGTTCCATTTACAGGGAAGCAAAGAGGAGGAGATCGACTGTGTGGTGGAGGTGACTGATCAGGATATTCAAAAGGCCCGACAGGCCCTGGATTGTTATGTTACCTTCCAGGAGACCATTGAGAAATCGGGTATAAAAGATTTTCTCAGCCACCGGGTTCCCTTTGAGATCTTCCAGGAGAATTTTACACCTCCAATAAAAGACCTGTTTGAAAATCTGTAAAAAAAGGTCCTCCAGTCAGGTAACCACCAGCCCGGCATATTTTATTTATGTTTGTGGAAATAGCTGTTGTGAAACTCCTTCAATCCGCCTCTTAGCTTTTTAATAAACTTAAGGTCAGTGGTCTGTTTGGCTTTCATGGTCAGGACCACCAGGTGATGGACCAAAGTCAGCTGCTTCTGATAAGCGGCGAATTTTTTGGCATCCTTACTGGCAACCGGTTTGAGGCGCTGGGCCAAGAAATAATACGTTAAAATCTGGGTCATCTCTTCGGCATGCTTCTCCTTGTTTACTACCCATCGCACAATCTGATTATAATTGACCGGTGTTTTGCCCGACAAGTCCACCACCTGCTTCATGGCCTTTTCCATGGTAGTGATATGTTCCGCCATTAATTTGAATCTCAGCTGATCATCATAAATGCCGCAGGGCACCTGACAATGGGCCTTCAAGATTGTCACCGAGATAAAACCAACAATCAAGACCGCAACTACAAAAACCAACATCCTTTTATTATTCATACAATCCTCCTCACCTCATCCATTCTAATGAGGTTCTTCTAATAATATCAAGTAACAAAAACTTAATATATATTATAATGACAACCTTGAAATAATTCAACCAATCTGGTATCATTTAAAAAAAAATAATAAAGGTGTAAACAAATAGAATGGAACCAAGCAGTAATTTTTTTAAAACCTGCCCCATGTGCGGCAAGACCTGGAAAACCAGGGATGAATTTCTGAAAGACCGTCACCTTGAATTATTAGGCTATCAGGCGAATGTTGAAGATCTTGAACACGGACTCTTCCTCTTTACCCATAACAAGGTGGAGTGTGGAACAACTCTTTCAGTTGCGGTAAAGTTACTTTTGGACCTCAATCCGGGCCAAAGATATCCCAGACTAAAATTCGGCACCAAAGAGTGCTCCGGATTCTGCCTCAAATATGCCAATTTGGAAGAGTGTGAAGCTGAGTGTGAAGGTGCATTTGTCAGGGATTTAATTAAAATTGTCAAAGAGTACGGAAGCAAATAAGAAAAAAACCATTTAACTTTTTTTCGTAATCTGGTATATCAAGAGGGAGAGGTGATTATGAAAAACAAAATACTTAAACCATTTTTTACACTCAGTCTGATGTGCCTGATCTTGATAGGTTGTACCGAAAAAAAAGAGGGTTGTCCTTAGCCCACAGGAAATGGAGGGCA
>CBFDCH010000630.1:0-2130 GCA_965603235.1 uncultured bacterium
TACATCGAGCCATGATAAACTCCATCCCAAAGATGTTGCCGTATTTGACCGTATCATGGGTAAAAAATACCTGGAGATCATTGGTGAAAAAATTCCCGAAGCCTGGGAAAAATCCGGCTCCTTGGCTGCTTTTAAACAAAAACTTGCCAAGACATCAAAAAACAAATACGCCATAAAGAGAGGGTATGAAATGCCCAGAGGCTGGAGAGTCAGTTACAGTGAGTCCATAGACAAGCAATACTCTTATGGGATGGCAACGGATTGGGCCTATATGCAATACGGTATTTATTCTATAACTACAGAGTTGTGGAATCCAGCCAAAGATATCGGTGACTTTCCCAAATTTGAAGGAAAGAATCAAAGGATCAAGATTCAGAGAGCCCTTTTAAAATATCAGGACACCCAATATCAAGGAAAACTTTTTATACCCTGGAAGAAATATAACCATCCCCAATTGGGAGAAGGAGAGATCGGTGGCTGGATTTCAAAGTATAGGAACAACGCATTCCCGGGTGATCCGCTGCGGAATGTATGTGAAAAGCACTATCAATTTGAAATATTCAGGGCAGGCCTTTTGCCCGAGGTTGCCATCACCGATGTGAAAACCAGAGTGCTCTACCGCGGAGACCGGGGAGGGAGAGCCAGGGTGACACAGCAGGGCAATAAACTGATTATCAAAAAAGGAAAACAATCAAAGGGTACCATTAAAATAGTTGAGGTTATTGCCAAACTTAAAAACAAGGGCAAGCTTGCCACTCATCTTGCCCGGGGAGTGTGGCTGGCCGGCAATCGTCAGGACGTGGTCTGGCTGATCGGAGATCGTGACCACATCAAATTTCTCCAAGGCTCTCCCTATCAAAAAATCGGAATTCTTGGTGGAACCCTTGACATTCCCGGTATCCGAGCCAAAGGAACCGTGATGCCGCCCCGCGGGCAGGCGAGGCGGCGATTTGGCAGACAAACGGCCCCAAAACCCATGGCTATCGGACCAACTCGTGAAGTGAAGTGGCTGATTGAGGTGACGGGCAATCCAACTATCAAGGTGGTGCTAACCAGCCAAAAGGGTGGCACCAAAATCAAGCATGTTACCATAAAATAAAGGAGGCTAGCCATGAATATTAAAAATAAAAACAAATATGTGTGGTTGTGCTGTCTGGCAGTATTGTTGGTTCTGGTTCCGGTGAAGCCAATTGAGGCGCAAAAAAAACTGCAAAAAAGCCCGGGTGGATATCACGGCGAGCTTGATTTTCCCATCAGTTGGAACCGCTATTATTCCTACCCTGAGTGGACTAAAATCATGAAGGATTTACAGAAAAAGTATTCCCATTTGGCTGAAATTCAGAGTATCGGTAAGAGTCGCATGGGCAGAGACCAGTTATTATTAACCATTACGGCAAAGTCTAAGGGGCATCACAAAACGAAACATGCTATGTGGGTCGATGGTGCTGTACATGGCAATGAAGTTAATGGCATTACCTGCTCCCTCTATCTGGCCTGGTACCTGCTCACCCGTTACGATTATGACAAATATGTGCATGACATGGTAAATGACTGTACGTTTTATATCTTGCCAGGCTTGAATGTAGATGCCAATGATTCATTTGTCAGCTTTCCCAACACTCCTCATAACCCGCGGGAACCTTTCCGTCCGGAAGACAATGACGGAGATGGTTTATACGATGAAGATCGGACTGAAGATGTGGATGGTGATGGGGAGTTATCCGTCATGTATGTTGAGGATCCGGTCGGAGAATTAAAATTATCTGCAGATAAAAAGAGATTCATTAAAATCATTCATCAGCAGGAAAATGTTCAACGTTTCCGGAGATTGGGGCGCGAGGGCTTTGATAATGATGGGGATGGCCGTATCAATGAAGATGATATCGGCGGGCCTGATCCCAATCGAAATTACCCCTCGGGCTGGAACCTGAGGACCGGCAATCCTTACCCCATGTCTGAATCCTGTACCCGTAATGCCTATGAATTCATGCTCAAACACCCAAACATTTTTGCCGGTTTTCACTACCATAATACCGGCCGATTAATTATGTTTACCCGGCCACCTTTAACTCAACAGAAGCGAAATGTATCTGCCAGGCAGTTACAATATGAGCAGCAACGATACCGTCG
>CBFDCH010000631.1:0-2125 GCA_965603235.1 uncultured bacterium
TATAGTTCAGTTTGTGGACTGGATTGTAAACCGCTATGTGCTCTCTCCCCATCTGATCGACCTGACCCTGATCATTTTGCTTTCCCTGCTGCCCTCAATGTTAATTGTCGCCTACTTTCACGGCCGACCGGGTCGTGATCGCTGGACCCGGATGGAAAAAATCACTATTCCGGTTAACCTGGTAATCACCGCCGTGATTCTCATCGTTTTTTCTAGCGGCAAAGATCTGGGTGCCGCCCAAAAAGCGGTTACTTTTAAGAATGAATCAGGAGTACAGGTACAAAAGCTGATTCCCAAGAACCAATTTCGAAAAAAAGTAGCCCTGTTTTACTTTGAGAACCAGTCGGGAAACAAATCATGGGACTGGCTCCAATATGGAGTCACCCATTTATTGGATTTCGACCTTACTCAGGATCTGTTTTTGGAAACCCAATCCCTTAGTGATCCCAGACCCGGTTCCATTGGATTTTATTATTACGCTATGGCCAAAGAAGCCGGCTATCCGCTGGGATTGAATATCCCGCTCGGTTTCAAAAAAAATCTGGCCGAGGAGATGCACAAATCCCATTTCCTCTGCGGCACCATCAACAAAATTCAGGACAAATGGAAGGTGAACACCACGCTGTACAAAACCCGGAATGCCTCAGCGGTAGCCAGCCATACTTTCGAAAACACAGATATATTCAGCCTTGTTGACGAGCTGACCATACAATTAAAAAAGGATTTAAAGATCCCCGCCAGGCATATAAAAGAGGTAGATGATTTGCCCATTGCGGAGATGTTCACCAAGTCTATGGAGGCCTGCCGCTTATATGTTTTGGGTAAAAACGCCATGATTTTTAACAACAATTGGTCTGAGGCGGAAAAATATACACTCAAAGCCCTGCAAAAGGACCCTACCTTTGCCTGGGCCTATGATACGCTGTCCACTATATACCTGATGACCAGCCAGTTGAGCAAATGGATGGAGTCCTACGGCCCATTGATGAAGCACCTGCACAAATTACCGCAACGGCACCAATTGTTTGCCAAAGTGGGGTATTACAGCACACAACAGGATGTAGTCAAACAATTCGCGGTCTTAAAAATGATCATCCAGATGTATCCGCAGGACATAGAGGCATACACAGTGTTGGCCGTCCTCTACGGTATTTACAACAAACCGGATGATGCCATTGCCATTTACCAAAAAATGTTGGAGATTGATCCCTCGCGGCATGAGGTACATAAATCAATGGGCTTACAGTATAGAACGAAAGGGGATCAACAAAAAGCCATGATACACCTGGAAAAATATGCCGAAAAGTTTCCCGATAGAACAGAACCCTTTGCCTTGATAGGAGGCCTGAAAGAGGATATGGGGAAATTTAAAGAGAGCAATCAATACTATGAAAAAGCACTTTTACTGGCGCCGCAGGATGTGAAAATTCAGCTTAAAATTGCCAGAAATGAATTAAATCTGGGCCGCCTCGAAAGAGCACTAAACCAGTACACCAGGCTGCTGGAGACCAGCCGGTCGGACAAACAAAAAGCCCAGGTATACCTGGGGCTGATCGGTTACTACCAGATGACGGGACAAATGGACAAAGCCTTGGAATACACCCAGCTAAGAATACAAACTCTGAAAAAATTTACCCCTCCGGTTATAATGATCCGATTTCACATCTTCTCCATTGATAGTTATCTTCAGGCCGGCAAAGAAAAGGAGGCCTGGCAGGTGGTGGCAAATCTGAAGAAAACCATACCGCCTCCCCTGAATGAGCAAATGGTGGTGGGAGATATAGTTATCCTGCTCGAAAAAGGTACTGCCGAAGAGATTGAAAAGTTATTGCCGACCATTGAATCAATGAAAAAGACTTTAGGTGAAGAAACCCAACAACTTCTGCTAAACCTTGCCAAGGGAAAAATCGCCGAGCTGAGACAGGAATACAGCCAGGCCCGCCACTATTACAGCCACCAGCTAAAAATCAAACCCAACAGCACCACTGCCAATAGACAAATCGCCTTGTGCCACATGAAAGAGAAACAATATGGTGATGCTGAAGTCTTGCTAAAGAAGATAAATAAGATACAGCCGTTTGAACCCGTGATCAATCTTGATTTGGCAGTAATCTACTGGCAAATG
>CBFDCH010000632.1:0-2125 GCA_965603235.1 uncultured bacterium
AAAACCAACCGCTGCTACAAACTTTTTGATACTGATGAATTTTTCCGCCCAGTCCAGATTGACCTGTTTGCTCTCAATAATAGTGAGTTTTTCAACATCTTCGATCAATGAGGTTATTTTTATATTTAATTTTTCCCCCTGTTTAAATTTGACCTCAAGAGAGGGGGGGAAAGGAGAGCTTTTAAATTCGGATAAGATATACTGCAGTTCCGGAAAATCTCTGGAAAATTTTTGTTCAGCCTGCTCTTTTGAGCTAAATGAAACCTCTTTTACCAACAGACTTTCTCTTAACCTGGAGATGAGCGCTTCAATGCTGGCCTGTTCGACATTATCCTTAAAATAAAAAATTGCTTCAATGTCTTTTGAAAAGCTGTCGACAAATACTCCCAGATTGTAAGTTAAATAATTAAAAAGGCCATAAATAAAAAGGGTGAAGGCAATTGTAGCAAAACAGAGAAAATTGATTAATTTGTTACGGGCAATGTTCTTCAGGGCGTTGCCCAGCGCTTTTTTAAGCAGGTTCAAACGAACCCCCCTGGTCATCATCCGCTACCAAACGCCCCTGGTGTAGTTGAAGAACTCTTCGGGGAAACATTTTAATCAGATTCTTGTCGTGAGTGGCGAGTAAAATAGTGACTCCATTGGCATTAATCCGTTCGAAAATTTTCAAAATCTCGATGGACAATTCCGTATCCAGATTGCCGGTGGGCTCATCAGCAATTATGATTTTCGGACTGCCAACAATAGAGCGGGCAATAGCGACTCTCTGCTGCTCACCACCTGAAATATGACTGCCAATATAATTCTTGCGGTGCAGAAGGCCCACCAAGGAGAGGGCGTTGAGTACCCGTTTATCGATGACTGATCTCCTTTCCCCCCGGATTGTCAAGGGAATGGCGACATTGTCGAAAATCGTCCAATTCAGCAATAGCTTGAAGTCCTGGAAAATAATGCCAATCTCTCTCCTGAGGTTATATAATTTGTTGGCAGGAATCAGATTGGTGTTAATCGAGTCGATCAGTATTTGACCTTTACTGGGTAACTCTTCCTTATAAATAAGTTTTAAAAGGGTTGATTTACCGGCACCTGAGGCACCCGTTAAAAAGACGAACTCTCCTTTTTTAAGGGTGAAATTGACGTCTTCAAGTGCGTACTGGTTTTTTACGTACTGTTTGTAAATATGAAAAAATTCAATCACTTTTTTAGTTGGATCTTTCTGGATTCATCAACAATGCGTTCAATGCTTAAACCGTAATGGCGATACAAATCTTCCGGTTTTCCTGATCTGCCGAATTGATTGTCCACGCCAATTATTTTCATTGGTGTGGGTAGATGTTGGGCCAGGCACTCTGCAATGGCACCTCCCAGACCGCCGAATACAGAATGGTCTTCAACTGTGATCACTGCGCCGGTTTTTCCAGCCTGATTGAGGGTGGTATCCACATCAAGGGGTTTGATGGAGCTGGAATTGATGACAGCGGCCTCAATTCCCTCCCCGGCCAGGATTTGGCTGGCTGCCAGTGCTTTTTCGACCATGGCGCCAATGGCAAAAATGGCCACATCCTTGCCCTCTTTCAGCACAGAAGATTTTCCTAATTGGAATTGGTACTCTGTGTCGTAAATTATTTCCAGGTCATTTCGGGTGAGTCTGATAAAAGCCGGACCATAATCATCTGCCGCCCATTCGATTACGCGGGCAGTTTCCACTGCATCTGCTGGGACAATGATTCTCATATTTGGCAATGGGCGGGTGAGGGCAATATCCTCCAGGGTTTGATGAGTGGCGCCATCTTCTCCCACACCCAATCCTGAGTGGGTGCCGACCAGTTTGACATTGGCATTGTTATAGCAGATTGATTGCCTGACCTGGTCATAGACGCGGCCCACCAAAAAGACACAAAAAGTGCTGGCAAAAACGGTTTTGCCAGTTAGAGCGAGACCGGCTGCAGTGGATATCATGTCCTGCTCCGCCAGACCCATATCAATGAAACGTTGGGGCGTTTCCTTGGCGAAGGTTATTGTTTTTGTCGATTTGGCCAGGTCTGCATCAAGGACAACCAGGTCCTTATTCTTCTGGCCCAGCATGAGCAGGGTCTTCCCATATGTATTTCTCAAGCTCTCTTTA
>CBFDCH010000633.1:0-2103 GCA_965603235.1 uncultured bacterium
TATTTAGTAAAATAATTCTCCAGGCTGGTCATCATGTTGCCGTATTTATCCAGCCGTGACTGTGATGCTTTGACCCAGTCTGTTAACTGTTTCTCGGCATATCCCTTTTTTTGGAGTACGGCAATTTTTTCCAACCCTTCAAGTTTGCCGGTATAATTTTTCAACACATTGTTAAGGCCTTTCAACTTGCCAGCATATTTAATCTGAATCGAGCGGTTGTTTTGGCCTGCCTGCTCTAAAAATTCAATAATCTCCTTAAAGAATGAAATATTCTCTCTCATCCGGTCCATACTGAGCTGCAGTTCTTTTAGCGTGTTGTTGCGGTAGGTGCGTCCCGGGTATCCCATCACAAAGGTGAAATCACCGGGTTGAACTCCCTGGCGGGCAATTTTTAAAAAGGATTTGGGTTTGTAGGGAATATTATCCTGGCTGTGGACAACACCTCTATTGTCTTTTGATACGTAGGCCCGCAGAAATGAGAAATCACCGGTGTGGCGGGGCCACATCCAGTTATCCACATCGCCGCCGAAGTTGCCGATATCTCGGGGAGGGGCATAAACCAGGCGTACATCCCTGAGCCGTTTAAAGGTATAGAGATAGTATTGATTGCCACCGTAAACAGAACCGACGGTGCAGCGGATATCACTGCCTGCCCTTTCCCGCTGGGCAATGAGCCGCTTTTTATTCCTGTCAATAATCCGGTAGCGCCGGATATGGCTCATATTGGTACGCAGACCGCGGATGATTGAGGAGGAAACATCTTCATAGCCGATAAGTACGTCGGCCACATACCCGGGAGCCACAATCTCCTGGCTCCTATCTGCGGCCAGGAAACCGTTGTTGATGTAGTCATGGTCCTTATCCGATGCCCGTTGAATAGCACCAAAGGCCACGTGGTGATTGGTGAGGATAAGGCCGTTGCCACTGACGAACTCTCCGGTGCCTCCACCCAGGTTGACAATGGCGCTCATCAAACCGCTGCCATCTGTTTTATACAGGTTTTCGGGGTTCATCTTCAATCCCAGGGATTGCAGTTTCAGTGTTGCCATCTGATGGGGCATCCACATCCCTTCATCTGCCGGTTGGCTTAAGGGGATCCAAAGAAGAATAAAAAGGGTGAGATAAATTTTTGTCGATTTAGCCATCAAAACCTCCAATATTTTGCAGTAAAGAGATATTATACTACGTTGATGGAAAAAATATAAATGTCAGCCCAATTTTTTACAGGCTTAGGTTCCGGTACACTTGGTCCAGGCACAATTGGGGCAGATGGGACACTTCTCTTCAGGTAATGATGCTCCACACATGGGGCAGGTTATGGTGTTGATATCCTGTTGATTTACCGCCACCTGGCCAATGTGGGTTTCCAGCACCTGGGCAATGGCATCGGGAATGGATTGAATGAGGTTGCCGTTGTGAAAAATGGGTTCCGCGCCGCCAATTCCCTTCAACTGGCTCACCAATTCAGTGGGTGAAATGCCGCTTCGCAGTGCCAGGGATGCCAGACGGCCGATGGCTTCGGCATCAGCCATGGTGGAATAACCGCTTTTTCCAATGGAGCAGAAAACTTCGAAAGGGGCGCCGTTAAAGTAGGATATGGTGATATAGAGTCGCCCCAATCCAGTTGTGATTTTATTGGTGATGGAGGGGAGGGCATCTGGGCGGTCCAGGGGCTGAGTGGTGGTCTGGCTGTCCATCTTATTGAGTACCTGGGTGGCCCGGCATCCGTCACGGTAAACGGTCATGCCTTTGATATTCATGTCAAAGGCGAGCAGGTAAGCGTTGGCAATATCCTCTTTACTGGCTTCATTGGGAAAATTGATGGTCTTGGAAACTGCGCTGTCCACTTCCTGTTGGAAAACCTCCTGCATCTTCAGGTGATCTAACGGGGCAACATCAGCGGCAGCAATAAAGTAATCCGGATGAGGTTTACCGTTATTTTTTTCCTCCCACTCCTGATATAAGGGGTGAAAGTCTTTTATTTCGCCATCCAGAATTTTTGAGACCACTTTAAAAGCGAAAATCGGCTCAATGCTGGAAGAGCAACCCGCAATCCGGGAAATGGTACCGGTGGGAGCAATGGTCAATACCGCTGCATTTCTC
>CBFDCH010000634.1:0-2098 GCA_965603235.1 uncultured bacterium
ACAAGGGTTAACACAGATAAATTCATGGAGTAAAATGGCATCAGACCTTGAACTAAACCACGAGCGGTATATGGAGGCCTTAATAATTTATCAGCAATGTACGGAGCAATCAACCTCACCACGCGCCATAACTTATTTATTAAATGCCATAGCCCGCTGTTACTTTAAGATGAACAAGCTGCACCAGGCCCTGCACGTTTACCATTTTTTACTGAACCAAGCTAAAAATAAATTGGCAAACAACGCTCCCCTCAGATTTCTGGTATTGAGACAACTGGCCAAGTGCTACGTCTTGCTGGGCATTATCCCCCGGGCCACGTCTTTTTACCTGATGCTCTACGAGGAGATCCTGCAGCATGAGACCCTGGCCAGTGGAGAAGATTTTCTGTTTTTTAAAAATGAGGCGCTGAATTTTCTAAACCAATATGCCAGGAAATCGTCATCAGATAATACTGATCCGGCAACCACCCAATTACCCGCTGGATTCCAAAACCAGAGCCAGGTGGATGTCACCTTGCAATGGCTTTACCTGGAAGGAGAATCAGCTGGGTTATTGGAGCAAAAGGAGTTATCCAATCGGGGACGCCGGCTGTTGAAAATCGAAGAACTGTATACCTCTACTGATGAAAAAACCCTCTTCTATCAGATGATCAAAAAGCTGCCCCTCTCTGCAGCCCAGGAAAAACCACGATTACCAGTACTATCAATAACCGATTGGGAGGGCCAAAAACGGGAGCTCTGCTTCCTAAAGATCCCTTCGTTAAACGGGAAAGCAAGCGAAGATATTTACCTCGGATTTATGATCTCCGCTGCCTATGTAAAAGAACAACTCTATCCCCCCCTGATAGAAACACAAAACAAGCATCCCTCCCTGAAACTGGCCTTGCTGGAGAGAAGAACCAGCCTGACTATTTCTCCCTGGCCCGGCCATAACCACCACCTTTTTACCCACACCTTTGATCAGGTGCTCACCACACACATGTTGAGTCTTTTTGCCAGCCAAGCAAATTTCTTAAGCCGCCAGATTAAACGGGAAATTTGGATAAATTATGGCCTGGTAGCCACCTTAATTTTTACATTAATACTCAGTACGCTCCTGTTTATTCGCTACATCAGACGGGAATCTGAGGTGGTACGGTTAAAATCCGATTTCATTGACCATGCGTCACATACCTTAAAAACCCCCCTTACCCGCATGGCCCTTTTGGCAGAAAATATTGCCCAGGGTTGGATTGAAGGCAAAGAGCAGAAGGCAGCGTTTGCTCAGGCGATTGTTGAGGAGACCAGCCATATCAACCAGCTGGTCAACAATCTGCTCAATTTTTCTCGTATTGAAGCCGGCAAAATGGAATATCATTTCAGTCAATGCAGCCTGCTGGAAATATTGGAACAATTTTTGGACCAATATTCACCCATGATTAAGAGGGAAGGATTTCAATTGGAGGTATCCATTGAAAACAACCTTCCGCTTGCTCGCATAGATTCAGAAGCAATCACACTGGTTTTATTAAATGTGTGCCAGAATGCCATGAAATATTCACCCAGGGAGAAATGGATCGGATTTGATCTACACCTGCAGGAGAACGGGTTGAATTTATCAATCAGCGACCATGGGATTGGCATTGAAATAAAAGATCAACCAAGAATTTATGATAAATTTTATCGCAGCCAGGACTCCAAAGCCCGGGCTTTGGAAGGAAGCGGCCTCGGGCTATTCCTGGCCCAGGAGATTGTCAAGGCCCATGGGGGTAAAATCCACCTGGACAGTGAACCGGGTTGCGGGAGCAAATTCTCGATACTATTACCAGCCGATACCAGTGATGTGGAGCTGACATGACAAAAATTTTAATCGTTGAAGATGATTCAACCATTCTGTCAACCCTGGCCAATGCTTTTAAATTCTTTGACTTTAAAGTATTTACCGCGATGAGCAGTGAAGAGGGACTTGAAATTTATAACAACCAGAATCCTGACCTGATTATCCTTGACGTGATGCTTCCGGGAATTGACGGTTTTGAATTGTGCCGCAAAATTCGCTCCCAGGATAAGCAGGTGCCAATTGTGATGCTTACCGCCAAAAACAAGGAAAGCGATAAGC
>CBFDCH010000635.1:0-2094 GCA_965603235.1 uncultured bacterium
GTCACAAAGTTCAGTCAGCTCAATCCTTCAGGATAAACGAGGATTCATCTGGCTGGGCACACAGGACGGATTGAATCGGTATGACGGTTATGAATTTAAAATATTTCGACATGATCCAAAAGAACCAAGCTCCATATTTGATAGTTATGTGCAAGCTCTTGCTATAGACCACCAGGGAGTGATCTGGGCCGGGACCCTGGGGGGATTAAATAAGTATCATTGTGAATCGGAATCTTTCATCCGTTATATACATGACCCTAAAAATCCTCAAAGTTTAAGCAATTCCAGAATCAGTACTCTATTTGTAGACCATGCCAATACCCTCTGGGTGGGTACAGACAACGGCTTAAATCAATACAACAGCCGGAATGGAACCTTCAAAAGATACCTTCATCAGCCCAGCAATGATCAAAGTCTTAGTCATAATGCCATTACCACTATATACGAAGACAAAGCCAACACCCTTTGGGTGGGGACAGAAAATGGTCTGAACCGATTGGATGGGGATAAATTAATACGATATCTCCATTCTGCAGATGTAAAAAACAGTCTGAGTGATAACCATATCACCACCCTCTATCCTGATGCTGACGGCACCATGTGGGTGGGGACTTCCGCCGGCTTAAACCGTTATCATCCCAACACTAATCGTTTTACCCGTTATCTTCATCAACCGGGTAAACAAAATTGTTTGAGCCACAACAACATTCAATCCATTTACCGGGACAACGAGGGGATATTATGGATTGCCACTTATGGCGGTGGTTTAAATCAATATAACAAGGAGTCCGATCAATTTACCCATTTTCTCCATCGACCCGGCGATCCCTTTAGCCTCAGTACCAACATCGTACTCTCCATTTATGAAGATCGATCCGGTATCATGTGGGTAGGCACAAGTGGCGGCGGGGTTCACAAAATAGACCGGTTTGCCAAGGAGTTTACCCACTACCGAAAAATCCCGGACAACCCCAACAGTTTAACCAGTAATGATGTCCGTACCATCTATCAGGATAGGGGCGGCTTTATTTGGATCGGGACTTTTTCCGGCCTGGACAAACTGGATCCCTCCACCGGGCGTTTTACCCATTATTCACATGATCCCAAAGATCGATCGAGCCTTAGCAGCAATGTGGCCCGCTATGTCCTGGAAGACCACTATCGGAATTTGTGGGTGGGAACCATGGATGGTGGACTCAATCTTCTGAACCGAAAGACGGGTCGTTTTAAACACTACCGCCACCAACCCCAAAATCCCAATAGCCTGGCCCACGATTACATCAGAACCATTTATGAGGACAAGAATAGAACTCTGTGGCTGGGGACACGAGGCGGCGGATTGCACAGGTTTGACAGGGACAAGGACCACTTTATCAGGTACCGGCACGATCCCTCCAATCCCAGGAGCCTGAGTCATGACCGGGTGTATAGCCTCTGTCAAGACCAGGATGGATATTTATGGGTCGGCACTGCGGCGGGAATGAATCGCTTTGACCGTCAGAGCGGCAATTGTGACCGATATCAATACCGGGCGGAGAACGTATTCAGCCTGGGGAATAATCTGGTTATGGGTGTTTATGTGGATAGTACCAACACAGTGTGGGTAGGCACCTATGGCGGAGGTCTTAATAAGTATGATCGCACCAACAACCAATTCATCCGCTACACTGCGAAATCAGGCCTGGCCAGTAATGTGGTTTACGGCATACTGGAGGATTCAAAGGGTCATTTATGGATATCCACCAATTTCGGCCTGGCCATGTTCAATCCCAAAAGCGAAATCTTTAAAAACTATGATGTGACCGATGGTTTACAGGGCAACGAATTTAATTCCGGCGCCTTCCACAAGAGTGCCAATGGGGAGATGTTTTTCGGTGGTATTGCCGGTCTCACCGCCTTTTACCCGGAAAAATTGAAAGACAATCCCAATATACCTCCCATCGTTATTACTGACTTTCAATTATTTAATAAGCCAGTGCCTATTGGTAAAAATGATCAGGGCCGTGTTATTTTAACCCACTCCATTATTGAGAGCGACTCCATCAAGCTGAGTTTCCGCGACAAGGCCCTCTCTTTTGAATTCGCCGCCCTTCA
>CBFDCH010000636.1:0-2090 GCA_965603235.1 uncultured bacterium
CTTGCTATTGACCGGGGGCACCAACCTGAAATATTTTACCAACGTGAACTGGTGGCGCAGTGAACGATTTTTTGGTGTGATTATCCCCCGCAAAGGTGAACCGGTCTGGATCTGCCCGGCTTTTGAACTTGAACGGGCCAGAGAGCGGGTGAAATTTGGCAAAGATATCAGAACCTGGGATGAACATGAAAATCCATATCTGCTGGTTAAAGGAGTTATGAAGGATCTTGGTGCAGCCAGCGGCACCCTGGCCATTGGCCCCACGGTGCGACATTTTTTTGTGGATGGAATTCAACAGCATGCATCGAGCCTGCATTTGGCTAATGGTGCTGTGGTTACAGAGGGTTGTCGGGGTATCAAAACAGCCAAAGAAATTGCCTATATGGATCTGGCCAACCGCCTTACCAAGATGGCTTTTAGGGAGGCCTTTAAACAGCTGCAGGTAGGGATGACTCCGGCGGAGATGTCCGTACTTACCCGTCAGGCTCACTCCCAGATGGGAGTTTCCGGTGGCGGCTATCCCAGTTTTGGTGAAAATTCCGCTTTCCCCCACGGCTCCAGCAAGGTAAGACACCTCAGGAAAGGGGATATTGTCCTGATTGACGGCGGCTGCAGTATTCAGGGTTATCGATCCGATGTGACCCGAACCATTGTGTTTGGCCCGCCCTCATCTCAGCAGCGTAAGGTTTTTGATGTGGTGCTAAAGGCTCAACAAGCCGCTTTTAAAGCGGTAAAGCCGGGAGTAGCCTGCCAGGAAATTGACCGGGCGGCCCGCCGGGTGATTGATCGGGCCGGCTTTGGTCCCGATTACAAATTTTTTGCCCACCGTCTGGGACATGGTATTGGCATGGAGGGGCACGAATACCCTTACCTGGTTAAAGGGAACACCTTAAAATTAAAACCTGGCATGACCTTCAGCAATGAGCCTGGAATATATATGTATGGGAAATTTGGGGTGCGCATTGAGGATTGTTTTGCTGTTGCCGGCCAGGGAGTAAAGGTGTTGGGTGGCTGGCAGAGTACAGACGTAAGCGAACCTTTTGGTAGATAATACCGGTGTTTTCTCTTCAGAAATGTGAACCAAATACGGTTTCCTTCGTACATTCTTTTAGGTATTGATTTTTAAGGATTGATATAATATATCTTATGAATAAAGGGAGCAATCGGAGGCTCGCATATGATCTTTCTCAGGCGGTTTATTTTTACCGTTATACTTCTGGTACATCCCCTGGCTGCTTCCGTAGAAAACACTAAATTTGAACGGATAACCATCCAGGAAGGATTATCCCAGAGTTCAGTCAGGTCCATCATTCAGGACAAGAGGGGATTTATGTGGTTTGCCACAGTGGATGGTTTAAATAAATATGATGGTTATTCCTTAAAAATATTCAGGCCCGATCCCAACAATCCAAATAGTATTAGCAGTCCTTTTCTCAGAGATGTGATTGAAGACCGCCAGGGTGATTTCTGGATTGCCACCAATGGCAGCGGTTTAAATCGTTATAATCCCAAAACCGGGAATTTCAAACGGTTCAACCAGGATGCAGCCGACCCAAACAGTTTGAGCCACGATTATGTCTGGGCTCTGCATGAGAGTAGCAAAGGAGAAATCTGGGTGGGCACTGATGGCGGGGGCTTGAATAAATTTAATCCCCAGGACAATAGTTTTACTCAATATCGACATAATACCCAGGATCCCCAGAGTTTGAGTGATGACCGGGTAGTAGCTATCTGTGAGGACAAACAAGGATTCATCTGGTGTGGCACCCGGAATGGTGGTTTGAACAAGTTGGATCCGGTCAGCGGGCAATGTAAACGCTTTCAGAACGAACCGGGAAATTCCAATTCTCTGAGCCACAACTATGTGTGGTGCCTGCTGTTCGACAAGGATGGGTTTTTATGGATCGGCACCCATGGCGGTGGATTGAATCGCCTGGATATCAATAGTGAGACCTTTGTCCACTTCCTCCACCAACCACAAGTGGTCAACAGCTTATGTCACAATGACGTGAATGCCCTGTACCAGGATGGCAACGGTATATTCTGGATTGGTACCAATGGCGGCGGGATCAATCAATTTGATCCTGTAA
>CBFDCH010000637.1:0-2066 GCA_965603235.1 uncultured bacterium
ATTGTAGACGGCCGCTTTGTGCTTGGTTTGTTTGAAACGGGTAATTTTCGTAATTATTTAAATTTCAGCAGCGGTATTGGCTTCTCCGTGACCCACCTGGATACAGGGGATTACCACCATGCTTTAAACGGACTGTTAAAATTGGAGGGTAAGGTGCAATTGGGTAGCCGGGGATTGCGGGAGTTACGGTTTGAAACGGTGTTTAATCACAGCCTCAATTTCAAGGAGTTCTCCTTTACACGGCTCAATACAGATGTGGGCCTGGTAATACCTTTGGGTGAAAGTTCCGGCATATCATTCCAGGTCGGCGCCGGGCTCTATTACAGTCACCTGAACCACACTGATTTAGGGGGCCAGAATCACACTTTTTTTACCATGTATAGCGGCCTCCGCCTCTCCACCGACCGTTTGTTTCAGATCCTGTTTTAGTTTGCCTCTTCAGGTGTTTCGCTCAAATGGGTGTGTTTAAAGCAGCCTCTTCCATTCTGATCAAATGTTTCATCATCAGGTTCCCTCCTGCCCAGCATTATATCACCTAAGAGGCTAAAATTGGGGACAGGCGACAAATGTTTTGTGTGGAGGGAGGGAAAAATCCACTCAGTCATTATTAAATTGGCATGCAACCTTTCCTCCCCCTGAAACGTATAGTATTCATTCAATGGTTGTAACCAAAAATCATTCCATGGAGAAAACTATGAAAAGAGCAGGTATTATTGTATTTGTTGCCATGTTCATCCTCCTGGCAACCACACCTATAGTGGCCGCAACCAGTGTGGTGAACTTTGAAAAAAATGGCTTGGAAGAGACCCTGAAAAAGGCATCTGAAGTCAACAAGCTGGTGTTGGTCGATTTTTACTCCGATACGTGAGGGGCCTGTGTCGTACTGGACCAGTTGGTCTTTCAAGATAAAAAAATCGGTGGTTTTATTAATAGTCTTTTTGTCAGCCTCAAGGCTAATGCCCTCAAGGGCTGGGGGAAAGATCTCAGGAAAACTTGCCGGGTCAGGGGATTTCCAACGGTTATCATTTTAGATCCCCAGGGTAAGGAAATTGACCGTCTGGTGGGATTTGACGGCAAAAAAGAGGCGTATGCCAAAAATCTTGCCGATTTTTCACAGGGTAAAAACACCTTGTTAAAGATGCTGACTGATATCAAGGGTGATGAAAATAATTTATTACTCAATCATAAGCTGGCCAGGAAATATATCTCCCGCTATGAGTTAAACCTGGCAATTCCCTATTTTAAAAAGGTAGTGCAGCTGGATCCCAATGGTAAAAAAGGATTCAAGAATGAAGCCAGGTGTTACCTGGCGGTTCATGAAGCTCGGGCCAACAAAAATGTTAAACCCCTTAAAATCTTTATGGCCCAGGCCAGGGATCAGAAGTTGCTGGAAATCGGCTACCAGACATTAATCCGCCATTTTAGTCGGGCCAAAGAGAGCAAGGCTGTGATTGCCACTTTTGAGGATGCTCTCAGGAAACTTAATAAAAAAGTTCCAGTTTACATGCAACTCGGTTTTTACTATCAGGAAATCAAAGATTACCAGAAAGCCAAAGAGACCTTTATGCGGTGCCTCAAGCAGTCACCCGGCGAGGGCTCTGCCATCTACCAATTGGGGCGCAATGCTTATTTTGCCGAAAAGGACCTGAAAGAGGGGCTGGAGTACTTTAAAAAATACCTGACCCTGAAACCAAAATCCGGTGATCCGGACTGGGCCGATGCCCATTGGCGCCGCGGTCTAATTTATGAAAAGATGGGTGATAAAAAGAAGGCAATTCTGGAGTACAAAAAGGCCTTAAAACTGAAACCGGATCACGCCAGCGCCTTAAAAGAATTAAAGCGGTTAAAAAAGTAATCCCAATCCCTCTGGTGTTATCTCTTTTTAACCCGTTTCAGCATTCTTGGCGGAGATTCTCGTGTGTTTAGTTGCATCCTGCCCCCCTGGCCGATGTCCATTATAACTTTGCCAAAAACCCGGCCCTTGCCTTTATCTTTTTTATTTAGCTGAAAATATACACCGCCAAAATACTGGCCGGCAGTATCGGGCGAGGTGTTGGAGTCCATGG
>CBFDCH010000638.1:0-2062 GCA_965603235.1 uncultured bacterium
AGTGCCCGCTCAGTTTATCCAGATTATTTGCCCACCGGGCAGGCAAGTTCACAGAAGCGGCAGGGTTTGGAAACCTCACTGGGCTCATCAATTCCCATGATCGAACCATCCACGATTTCCTTATTGGCGTCCCGGTAATCATTTTCTTGCTTGCAGAGTGCTCGATCGAAGCTTCCGCTTTGGAAAGCATCTCTTGGACAAGCACTGTGGCAGGGCATATCACAGCTGCTGCAGGGATCAAAATCCAGGGGGCCGGTTGGTTCAAGTTCGGTCTCCATGGAAATCCCCCGCAAGCGGACTCGCGAACCATATTCCGGTGTGACCAGTATGTTATGCTTTCCAATCACTCCCAGGCCCGCCAGGGCGGCGGAATCTTTCAGGAAAACGCCCCCAAACTCAATCTGGTAGGGCAGCGAAAGGGCATTAATGCACATTTCCTCTTCCAGCCAGATCCGGAGCTGTTTTGATTGGGCTCTCAAAATCCGGTTTCCCGGGGTAAAACCCGGAACCTTCATGCTCCACCAATCAAGATGTGGCTCAGATGCCGGATGTTCCAAAGCCCAAACCAGGACTGATTTGTGTCCAGCTCGCCATTTATATCCTTCAAATTCAAAGTAATCCGGGGAATCTCGATCGTACTCCTCGTAAAAAGGTCTTTTTTTATATCTTTCATAAGATTTGGTTTGCTTTAAATCTTCAACTCTGGCAATTCCTGCCAGCGAGGCGCCCAATTCTTTTGCCTTTTTAATGATGGTGTCTTCAAGTTTAT
This sequence comes from uncultured bacterium, assembly GCA_965603235.1. Classification (GTDB taxonomy): domain Bacteria; phylum Acidobacteriota; class Aminicenantia; order UBA2199; family UBA2199; genus CBFDCH01. The sequence goes on from CBFDCH010000638.1 coordinate 770, forward strand.
TGCCGTCGGATATCATATCCAAAACTCCTTTCCTTCTTAATCCTTTACCACCAATTCAGATTGTTAATTCATAACCGGGTCAGCGGGTGGATATTATAGAAAATTAACCATTCAGGCTGATCAGCGCATCGGCCGCAACCACACCTTGTCCTTTGGCCCGGACCATCAGAGGATTGATATCAAGCTCATTAATAGAAGACGGGGCATCTTCAACCATACTGGCAACTGCCATGATCACTTCAATAACTGCGTCTATATCTGCCGGGGGAGCTCCCCGGAAACCGTTTAATAGGGGGGCACACTTCAGCTGACTCAAGGCCTGGGTCACATGCTCTTTGGTGATCGGCAATAATAGGAAGGCGCTGTCTTTCATTAACTCAACCAGAATTCCCCCACCACCTACCAAAAGATAAGGACCAAATTGTTCATCACAGGCCACACCAACAATGAGCTCAGCCACAACACCTTCAACCATCTTTTCGATCAGGCAAGACTCTGAGAGTTCCAGTAATCCTTTCACAGCTGCAGAGACCTGGTATGAATTATGGAGATTAAGCTTGACGCCTCCAACCTCAGTTTTATGGGGGATTCCTAATGCCTTAATCACAACCGGGTATCCTAATTCCCCGGCTGTAAAAGCAGCCTCAACAGCGTCCCGAATGACTCGCCCCTCCGGCACCGGCACACCAAAACTCGCAAGAAGTTTCTTGGATTCAGCTTCATTTAAGACAGAAACAGAATCATATTCCTTTAAATCACAACGCTGGAGTAATGGTGGAGGATATGGCAGATTCCAAGCGGCTCCCACATCAACCGCCGCACGAATACCTGCAATTCCATCATTAATGCCCGCTAACATTACCACACCATCTTTCATTAATCGCTGGGCTACCGTTTCCGAAATTGTGTCTGCAAAAGTTGTTAGTATCGCTCCCTTTGAATTTGTCTTTTGGAGTGCTCTGACAAAACCTCTCTCCGCCCCATCCCAGGTCGATTGGTCACAATAATCATCTCTGGGGTAATCCAGTAAACACAGCGAGATATCAAAACCTTCTGATAAAAAAGCTGTATATTTTTCGGCTTGTTGATCTTCATCATTCCAGTCGAACATCTGGTAATCCAACGGATTGGCAGCCACTACCCGTTCGTGAACAACTTTACGGATACGCTGGGTTGTTTTTTCTGAAATTGGTGGCATAGAAAGTTTTGGACCAAGGGCATCAGCAAGAAGTGTGAGGTCACCACCCGAGGTGCTCGTGGCTCCAACTTTGCCCCCATTTAATGGGCCAAGAA
>CBFDCH010000639.1:0-2059 GCA_965603235.1 uncultured bacterium
TCCCCCGTTCACAGGCACGCTCGCTGATGACTTCCGGCATATTGACCTCGAGCCTGCCTGAAGACTCAATATGTTGCAGATCGCTTTTACTTCCCTGGTAACGATCAACAATCTCTTTGGCTCCGTGTTGAATAATGCGCAGAAATTCACTTTTGTTCAATTTGAGGCTGCCTTTGGAACTCAGGCCGGTGGGTATACGGTTCAGAATGGCGTAGCCCAGGGCCTCGAATCTTTCTTCAATTGTCGCTGCGGAAATGTTGGTGGCCAGCAGGCGGACGCCGCAATTGATATCGTAACCCACACCACCCGGGAGCACTATACCGGTGTCCGCCGGGAAAGCGGCCACCCCGCCAATACAAAATCCATAGCCATAATGGATGTCCGGCATGGCCAGGGAGCTGGAAACAATCTCCGGTAATGCGGCCACGTTGATTACCTGTTGAATGGAGTTGTCCGCAAGAGAATTGAGTAAAATTTGCTCTGAAGCGAAAATTTCCGCCTTAACCTTCATGGTTTTGTGTTTATTCTTATCCAGTATCCAATGGTGGGGTGATTGTTGAATGAAATCTTTTTTTTCCATAAATCCCTTCTTAAATATCAAAAATTATAGTGCCTGACAACATCCCCTCCTTATTCTCAATTCTGAGATTGTGATAGGTAGTGGATTTAATTTCCAGCAGGGGAGGACAAATCGGATCAATCAGTAATAGATCCGCCTGAAGCAGTTGATGTGAATTTTTTTTAATTTGCATGTCCATCACCTGCTTTTTTTTTGTATAGGTAATGAAGAGGATTTCATCCAGGAGTTTTACCAGTAAATTTTCAAGGCTGTCGCCGATAAAGTTAATCGGGTAACGATGTGGATTGGCCGGCCCGGGGATTTTTATATTTGCGGTATCAAACAACAGGGCATTTAAACCCAGGAGGGCGCTTTTATAAAAATCGCGCTGATTCTGACCCTTGATCTTTAGGCCAACGTCAGCTGTGGTGGATATGATAACAAATCTTTCCATGATGTTAATCCATTTTAGCCCGTGCTGTTGAATTATACAATAGCAGCCGCATTGGTGTTGATTTAGCCGGGAAAATTTAGTAATATCAGTTTATTTGCGGAGGTTTCATGGATGTACTGGTTCTCGATTCCTTAACAAAGGACTTTAATGGCAAACGGGCGGTTGATAATTTTTCTCTCACTCTGGACCCAATGGCGCTGGCAAAACCACCACCATCAGAATGATTATGAACATCATTGCCCCGGACTCGGGCAAGATTAACATCTTGGGTGAGTCTTTTTCCGAAAAAATGAAGAATAAAATCGGCTATTTGCCGGAAGAGCGGGGACTGTACCGGAAAATGAAGCTGTCGGAAGCCCTGACCTTTTTTGGTGAATTAAAAGGGATGAAAAGCGCGGAGATCAAACAAAAGGGCACCGAGTTGCTGGAAAAGTTTGATCTACAGGATTATCAAAATAAAAAGGTGGAAGAATTGTCCAAGGGTATGGCTCAAAAATTACAATTTATCACCACCATTATCCACTCACCCGAGTTGCTGATCCTGGATGAGCCGTTCTCAGGACTCGATCCCATCAATATTGAATTGGTAAAAGATATTATCCTGGAAAAAAAGCGGGAAGGTATCACCATTATCTTTTCAACCCACTTGATGGACTATGCTGAAAAAACTGTCGACTCTGTGGTGATGATTAATGTGGGAAAAAAGGTATTGGATGGCAGCCTCTCCCACATCAAGGCAACCTATGGCACCAAAACCATAAAGATTCGCTATGAGGGTGACGCAACCTTTGTTTCCTCGATTCCTTACGTTCAATCCGTAAAGGATTATGGCAAGGAGATGGAGGTTGAATTAAAAAAGATTGAAAATAAGGATAAATTGCTGAAGGCTTTGTTGGGCAAATTGGTATTGAATGGTTTTGAAGTGACAGAACCCTCCCTGAATAATATATTCATGCGCAAGGCAGCAGATGTTGTCCCTGTTGAAAAGGTCATGACTGGAGATAAATCATGAAGGTATTTACCATAGTAAAAAAAGAATACAGGGA
>CBFDCH010000640.1:0-2058 GCA_965603235.1 uncultured bacterium
GTTTATCTTTAATAAATTCAGGCAGTTTTGCGGTAAATACATCCCCTTCTTTAACCTCAATTATTTTTTGTAAGTTATCGGGAGAACTGTGTTTGCAGCCATAGAATGTGATTTCTTTTATTATGATTTTATCTGCCGAGATGAATTGGAAAACGGGCACAATAAGAATGTGGATTAGCAGTAATAATTTAATTCTCTTTTTCATGATTCACTATATTCTAGAGATCCAGATAACCAGTTTTTTGGGGGCTTTAAAACCGTAGCGGTAAATAATTTCGTCATGTCTATCGTCATTGATGTCAAGCATTTCGATTTCTGAAGGGATTTGTTTCTCTTTTAGTTCAGTAAAGATAAGCGGACTGAATAGTTTGTCGCTCCCTTTCTGACCCAATCTGATAGTGATTTTCCCACTGTCACTATCACTTTTCAGCAGATCTTTTACCCCATCTCCATTCATATCTCCGTCAAGGTAGAAAAATGCCCCCTGCAAGTCATCGGGATTCTCAAGGTTGAAACGAGCTTGAGCTTTTAATTGTACATCGGGCTTCTTGGAGTAGCCCTCCGTTTGCCATAGATGAATATTCTTGGTGTAATTCAATTTCTGACTAAGCAGAATTTTCACGAACTGAAACAAGCTCAACTTGGCGCTGGGAATAACCAGGTCAACGCTGCCGTCGCCATTAATATCTTGAAAATCCATGTTATTGCCCATGGTGTTGGCGAATAGGATTACCTGATTGGGACTGTCTGGTAGCATCCCATTTTGGTTGACAAACAGATAGACTTTGGTGGAGCTGTTTTGAGTTTTCATTCTGGCACTGGTTACCAGGACATCTTGCTGTCCGTCCCCGTTGGCATCTGCCACATGAACCATAAAATTCGGTTTAATAAAGCCTGACTCGTCTCCGCTACTTAGGTTGAGACTGGTTTGGTAGATGGGTTTTGCTTGGAATAATCCTTTTCTCAACCCTTTAAAGACTGTTATGCGATCCTTTACCACAGCGATCAAATCTTCTATCTGATCCTTATCAAACCGTTTAAAAAAAAGTTTTGGCACCCGTATGACCAACCTCTGTGCCAGGGTGATCGGGTCATAATCCCCTCCATCTTTCTCTTCATTGGATCCGAGGGATGTCATCACAGGCAAGGGAAGTTGCAAAGGATTTTCAAAAGTATCCGGTTTTGATGAATCAATGATCAGGAGGTGGGTATGTCCGGGAATACAGATAATAGAGGAATTTATTCGGTTGATGGTGTGGAACATTTGAGCTCGAATCGGAGAGTTTTGGGGAGGGACCACGTAAATAGATGATACATGGGATAGTGTCTGAGGAATTTGATTGTAGGTTCCTTTTTGGCATGAGTAATAGGACAAACCCTTGGCACTCTGGAAAATAATAGCCGGGCCATCACCATGTCCAGGCAAGTGGCCCACATCATAGATAACTGCATCTTTGGGAAACTTGATGACAGTGTCGGCTTGATCTGAAAAACCGCCTGATCGTTGCAGATATATGCTCAATTTCTTCATTTCTTTTTTTGCAGTATCTCTTGTAGTAATGAACAGATCTTTCAGGCCGTCATTGTTGATATCGCGAAAGTATGCATCTCTGATAGTGTCAACGGTGTTGATTTCAAAACGCTTGAACCTGACCCTGGTTTCAGCTATCAGGGATAGATTAATTAAGGGTAGGAGCAAATAAACAAGAAAAAACCTTTTTACATTCATACGCACCTCCGGTTTGTGTGGACTTATATTCTATGGAATGATCCATGTTCACGATCACTTTTAATCCGTTTCACTTGACTTTGATTTCAAAGAACCTGTTCGGCAATTCTGGTTCCAAGTATAACAGCCATTTGTGTATCCGGCGAGGGACAGGTTGTCTGCCTTATTGTACTGTTTTAGTGACATAGGCCTCAGTAAAATTGGAAATTGGGGACAGGCGCCAATTTTTTTTACTTGGCCTGTAAATCGATGATCTCAGGTTGACACATGGCAAAAAGGACTTTATTATTATGTTCAGAGAATATGAAGAGAATCGTAATAATAATTTT
>CBFDCH010000641.1:0-2057 GCA_965603235.1 uncultured bacterium
ATCGCCAGAATCATTAGATTGTCTCTTGAAATAGATGGGAATGAAGTGGCTGAGGTCAGTGGTGATTGCCTTATTGTGTCTACTCCAACCGGCTCTACAGCCTATTCACTTTCTGCTGGAGGTCCGGTAATATCCCCGGATGTGAATGGAATTGTGATCACTCCCATATGCCCCCATTCACTAACTTTTCGTCCGCTGGTTGTGCCTGACCGGTCGATTATTAATGTGCGTTTGTTATCAGAAAAATCAGAGGTGTTTGTTACTTTAGACGGTCAGACAGTGATGCCCATGTCGTTGGGTAATCAATTTGAAGCAAGGATTTACCATAAAAAATTAAAAATGATTGCCTCAGCGGAAATAAACTATTTTAAATTATTATCTGAAAAGTTGAATTGGGGGAAATGAGATGGTACTATTTTGGGCCTGGGCAAAATTCCTGGTCCTGCTGGTTTTGATATGTATATTTGGGGTTAGAGCCTCCAAAAGCGCTGATATCATAGCGGAAAAGAAAAAGTGGGCCAAAGCTTTTATGGGGGTTTTTTTCATCTCCATGATCACATCCTTTCCAGAGCTCTTCACCGGAATCTCTTCAGTGGTAATTAAGGACTCTCCCGATTTTGCTGTTGGTGAAATATTGGGAAGTTGCATTTTTAACCTCATGATTATTGCCATCATTGAATTCTTTTTTAGAAAAAATAACATTTATAAGCTGCGTGGCAAGATAAACATACTCCCCCTGGCTTTTGGTTTTATTTTAATAAATATTTTAACGGTCGGTATATCTTTAAAATTAAACTTGAGTATTATGAACATCGGCTTTTTCTCAATATTAATTTTAATCGGTTACTTTGTGTTTTTGAAAATAATTTTCAATGAAAAACAGAGTGGCAAAACTTACAAGCAGATCTACAAGAACAAGAGCTTAAAGAGGGAAGTGATCCAGTTTGTCATTTCATCACTTATAATTGTTGGCGTTGGCATACTACTCCCTGTTGTGGGGGATGAGATCGCTCAGGGTATGGGTTGGAAACATTCTTTTGTTGGTGTGATATTCCTGGCTTTTGTCACCTCCTTCCCTGAACTGGTTGTCTCATTCACCGTTGCCAGGATGGGTGCATTTGATATGCTGCTCGGCAATATTGCCGGCAGCAATCTTTTTAACCTGGGTATCATTTTTATTGTTGACATGTTTTATGTTCGGGGAATCATAATGAATGATGTTTCGGTCAACCTTGTTAATGTTGGCCTGATTGCCCTGTTAATGAATTTCGTGGTCTTCTTTGCATTGGTAAGGCGTTCCAGCTTTAAACTTTTTGATCTGGTTTCAATTAATGCTCTTATCCTGGCTGTTCTGTTTATTATCAACATTTTTATCAGTTAATTGGATTGATTTTATGTTGCTTTATCTGATATGTTATAATACAGAAAAAATCCTATTAAATTGAGGTTACGATGAAAAGGTTACTCATTTACACATTTATGATTATCGTTGCTGTTGTCGGCCTCCAGGCCCAAAAAGAAGCATATTTAACCCGTGGTATCGCCTATTACTTGATCGGGGATTACTCTCAGGCCCAGGCTCAACTGAATGCTTATTTCAGGGGAAGCAGGCAAGTCCAGATTAAAAGGGGCTTCGATTTGATGATCCAGAAAAAATTTTCTGACGCTGTTACTCAATTTAGTGGTTATCTTGAGATAAATCATCGCTCCACCCTGGCTCTGGTTGGCATCTCCCTGGCAACGGCTGATATGAAAGACACCAATTCTATTGAAAACCTGAAGCGGGCAATACGCCTGAACTCCCAATATATACCCGCTCATCTCTGTCTCGGTTATGAATATATGAGAATAAAAAATTATCCTCTGGCTGAAAGGCATTTAAACCGAAGCCTCCGTTTAAGCAGGGTGCGGGAAATCAAAATTATACTCAGTGATCTCTATTTCCGGTTGAATGAGCCCAAAGTTGTTCTGCAGCTGGTAAAAAAAGAAGCTGACGCTGCTCCTGACAATTTCCACTTTAATTATTGTCAAAAACAGGAACGCTTCCAATACGACCG
>CBFDCH010000642.1:0-2050 GCA_965603235.1 uncultured bacterium
GATAAAACTCCTCAGCCAGGCTTTGGTTGTGCTTCCAGATGATTGGTAATCCAAGGATGTTGACAAATTCCACCGCAGTTTCCAAACCGTAGTAGAGGGCATCGTTTTGAGTGCCGTATTCAAATTTGCGGGCATCCTGGTGCAGGCTGAGGGATCGGTTGAGCATATCATTGGCCGATTCTGAATAGGCTCCCACAATACTGGGCTGTAGCGTTTTTACCTGAGTTTTATGGCAATATAACATTCCGGTGCGCTTGGGTCCCAGCAGCCATTTATGGCCACTGAGGCAATAAAAATCGGCTCCTGTCTCTTCAAGGTTGAGTGGAATTTGTCCAATGGCCTGAGCGCCGTCAAGGGCGAACCATATTCCCCGTGTTTTAGCCAGCCTGCCAATCTCTTTAACCGGGAAAATCTGTCCGCTGGTGCAGGTTATATGGCTGATAAAAATCAAGCGGGTTCTGGCAGTGATCAATTGTTTGATCAGTTTGATGTTGTTGTCGCCACTTTTTAAGTCCGGAGAAAATGTTTTGATTCTAATGCCTCGCGTTTGCTGGGCATTTAGAAGAGGCACATTCAGGGCTACATGTTCATGGCTGGAAGTAATTATCTCGTCCCCCACCTTAAAGGGGAGGCCATTGATGATCACATTTATGCCCTCGGTTGCACAACCGGTCAGGGCCACATCCTCTTTTTGAATCCCCCGTCCCAAAAGGGCGGCACATTTTTGTTTGATGCGCCACCAGTCCGGCAAACTGTGGCCGGACGCAGGATATTTCTCTTCCTCTGCCATCTTTTCTTTTACTTTATTGATAACCATCAGGGGGGATGAGCCCAGGCCGCCGGTGTTGAGATAGGCAAAGTCCGTGGGTAGTACGAATTGGTTTCTGACGATCTCCCATAATTTTTTATCAGCCTTGATGCCTTTCAGTTTCTTCATAAAATCTGCGTTTGTCTGACAGTGTGAGGGTGAAACCAACATTGCCCCGGTTATGGCACTCAAGGATTTAACAAATTGCCGTCTTTTCATGGTTTTTCCTTAAATTTTTAATGGTATTATCCTCTGTAATAGTTCGGTACCGATACCGCTGGTAAGCAGGCGCTCCTTCTTGTTGTTCATCAGCTGCTGGGTCCAGTCTGTAAAACCGCCGTCTGCCACTGGAACGGACCACAAACAATTGAATAACACAGGTAGTAACATTTTTCAAGAAATCGGGAAAAATGCAAAATTAAACAAAATTTGAAATAAATGTGGTATATAATATGTGTCCATGCTAAGAGCAAGTGTGAATTCAGCGGTGACTCGGTTCATCTTACTTATGTTTTCCCTGTTTTTTTTACACACTCTCCTGCCTGGGGGTACAGAGAGCAAATATATATTTAAGGCCTGGCGTATAGAGGATGGCCTTCCACAGAACTCGATTTTATCTTTAATCCAGGCCAGAAATGGTTATATCTGGTTTGGCACGGAATTGGGGTTGGTGAGGTTTAACGGTCTCGATTTCAGAATATTTAACCGCTGGAATACCCCGTCTTTGGGAAAGAACCGGATTCGCTCTTTGCATGAAGATCAAAATGGTAAATTATGGATCGGTACGGATGGGGGAGGTTTATGTTCCCTTGACCGGGGCAGATGGCAAATTTATGGCCCTGAACAGGGCCTGAACAGCAAGTTTGTTAAGGCGATTTGCCAGGATACATCAGGCCGTCTCTGGCTGGGTACGCATCAAGGCCTCTACCTTCTCCAGGGGCAAACATTTCGATTGCAGGAATCCAATCCAACCCTGGCCAACAGCTCCATTGAAACCCTGTTGCCAGACACTCAGGGCAATGTGTGGATCGGCACAAATCAGGGATTGTTTTTCTCTAATCAACGGCAGCATAAAAAGGAATATACTTTCATCCCCTTGATGTCTGCTGCCGTAACCGCTCTTTATCAGGACAAGCGGGGATTTGTGTATGTGGGAACTGAAAATGGCCTGATTCAATATTCTGGAAAAGATCAGGTGAAGCGGATAACTTCAGAGCGAACGAGCTCGTATGGATCTGTGAG
>CBFDCH010000643.1:0-2049 GCA_965603235.1 uncultured bacterium
CGGATTTATGCTAAAGGGGAGGTTGTTGTCCATTGTATTTAATACTGCTGCCGAGCAGCAGGCCCGGAATTTACTAAAAAAGGTAAAATCAAAAAAATTAATAGATTAATATTTCTACAGGAGGTATTATGGCTGATAAAAAGAAACGAATTTTAAGCAGGAGAGAGTTTATTGCCAATACCGGTATGGCAGCCATCGGCAGTTCACTTTTACTGGGTTCACCGTCTCGGATGTTTTCATCTTCCGGCAAGGGGAAGCTGACAGATGTTGTGTTAATTCGGGACAAAGAGGTTTTAGACGCTCAGGGCAAGCCCAGAGCTAGGATTGTACAGGCCATGCTCGATAAAGCAGTGATTACCCTGACCGGAAAAAAGGATGCGGTCGCAGGGTGGAAAACCTTTATCAAGCCAGATGACATTGTGGGTATTAAAACCAATATCTGGAAGCCTATTGGCACAACCGGTGCCGTGGAACAAGCCCTTAAAAAGAGGGTAATGGATGTGGGTGTGCCATCAACGGATATTATCATTCAAGACCGAGGAACCCATCGGAACAATAAATTTCAAAAAACCACGGCCCTGATTAACGCCCGGCCCATGCGCAGTCACCACTGGTCAGGTGTGGGAAGTTTAATTAAAAATTATGTAAACACAGTTCCGGATCCCTATAATCATCATGAAGATTCCTGTGCTGATCTTGGGAAGATCTGGCATATGGCCCATATCAAGGATAAAACCCGGTTGAATGTTCTTGTTATGTTTACGCCGCAATTTCACAATGTGGGACCGCATGGTTTCAGCCCCAGGCACGTATGGAAATACTATGGATTGCTGGTCGGTTTTGATCCTGTGGCCATTGATTCGTTGGGATTGCAGATTATCCAGGCCCAGCGTAAAATTTATTTTGCTGAAGACCGCCCGTTGAATCCACCGGCCAAACATATCCAACTGGCAGATACCCGTCACCATCTGGGTACCGCGGATCGCAACAAAATAAACTTGATCAAACTAGGTTATGCCGAAAATATTCTGGTCTGATTCCCCGATAATTATTTAAACAGTATATTAAAAAGGAGCTTAAAGGTGCCGTGGGTTTGACTGCGGTGCTGGGCTCTAAACCCGATTAACACCACCTGACCCCTATTATACTTGGCAGCAACCATGACCCCTTTTTTCGCCACATGCTCCTCACCGATCAACCAGCCGCTGTAAAGCAGGTTTTTGTCCGAAAAGCGAACAATGGTTTGGTAGTGATCATTGTGCTGCCCGGGTGTGATTTGAAAGGCATTGGCGGACCGGAAGAGGATTAATCCCTTAGCAGGCATGCCAAAAGCGAGGGGGTGGTTATTGGCAAACGTGGCTTTTAAGGTTGAACCAGGGCAGAAAAACTCCTTGGCAGGCTTTCCTGCCAGCACATTACGGACGCTCAACTGAAACTTGTTTATGGCAAACTGGCAGGCACCTCCCAGAGTCACCAATACTCCACCGCGAGCCACAAACTTTTTCAGGGCTGCCACGCCGGGCTGGCCGATACCACTTCTGTATTGGGGGGGATATGAAGATAGATAGCGGCGATATGATTTGGGAATTTGTCCCATAATCATCCCTTCGTTATCGTGGGGCAAAATGATCACATCATATTTTTTGTTCAGATTACCCAATTTAATTTCCTTGTCCATGATGGAAGTATAGGGAAAATCAAATTGTTCCAGCACGAAACGGGTCCAACCCTCATCCATATTGCCGCCGTAATAGCGTTGATACATACCGATTCGCAATCTTTTTAGATGGGATGTATTGGGGGTGGCATTTTTAAGTGCCTGGAAACTCACCCCGGTTTGATTGGCGATTTTTTTAAGCAGGGCGTCATTTGCTTTTGGGATGACAAAATCACCGGGCCGCAAATTGCCGCCAGGTTTGTTGATCCGCTCAATTTTCACCCCTTGGTTTAACAATAGGTTAATGGCCTTATAGCTGTTGTTGAGCCGGCCGTCGAGTACATGACCGTTTTTTCCCTCTTCAACCGTACCGGAAACAATCACTTTTTCTT
>CBFDCH010000644.1:0-2016 GCA_965603235.1 uncultured bacterium
CAGTGATTCTCGTTCCCCTTCATCAAGGATTGAGAAGCGGTTTTGTCGTTGACAGTGGTTGGCATGTTTTGTCAGCATGGTATAACCCAGGGCGTGAAATGTTGAAACCGTCACCTTGTCGTAGATTTGCTGGTCAGGCAAAAGGATTTTGAGGCGCTCTTTCATTTCATTTGCGGCCCGGTTGGTAAAGGTTATTGCCAGGATATCTTCAGCCGGGATGGCATGATTGTTAATCAAACTGGCAATGCGGCGGGTGAGCACATGGGTCTTGCCCGTTCCCGGGCCGGCCACAATCAGGGCAGGGCCGGTGAGATGGTTGGTGGCTTGCTGCTGCTGCCGGTTCAGGCCCTCCAGAGTGGCTTGCGGTGCTTTGACCTCTTCTGTGGCATTCTTCCGGGCTTGATGAAAATCGGCTGGATTAAAATTTATCAGCTTCCGCTGTGGACGGCCGGCACTCTGTTGGTTTGGGCTGCGGAATAGGGTTTGTTGATTGCTGGATCCTTTAAGCTCATGTTCATCAAATACTTTTATTTGGCCATACTCCCCGTCAAATCCTTCTTTTACTATGATTTCCCGGTTGCGCATGCGACGAATGGCTTCAGCCAGCTCCTCACCGGCCATCGTTTTTATGACATCCTCAGGTGTATCCAGTAAAAGAGATAGTTCGGGAGTCCCTTTTTTTAGCAGGGAAATATAGGAGCTGGAGACCTTTTTGGAATTGGCTCCAACCTGCAGGATCTCAGAGAGAATCCCCTTCAGGGAGATCAGTGAGAAAAATGGGTGGCGAAAGGGCCGTAATTGTGGATCCTGGCGGTCTGCCAATTCCATGACCCGGTGCATCACTCCCACCGTAATCTTCTTGCCGCATTGGGGACAGATGCGATTGTGTTTTATGGTTTCTACCGGATCCCACAGAACATCACACTTGCGGTGGCCGTCATAATGGTATTTACCCTCCTGGGGGAAAAATTCGATGGTGCCGAGAAATTGGTTGGAGCGCGGATCTTTGAGAGTCTCGACAATGCCCTGGTAGGAAAGGTTTGTATTGAAAAGGTTGGCTTCACGCCCCAATTTTTCCGGGGAATGAGCATCGGAATTGGATAGCAGTACATAGTTGTCTAAAAAACTGCACAGCCAGTTCATGGGAGGATCTGAGGAGAGTCCTGTTTCCACTGCGTAAATGTGGTCAGCCAGGTCGTCATAACACTCTTTTATGGTTTCAAATCCCGATTTGTCACCCAGTGCTGAAAACCATGGAGTCCAGATGTGAGCCGGGATAAAAAAGATATCTTCTGAGGCCTCCAGGGCCAGTTCCAACAGGTCCCGGGAATCGAGTCCCAGAATGGGGCGGCCGTCTGAGGTGATATTACCGCCAATGGCAGTCAGTTTTTGTTGTATCTTTTCAACTGTGGCAAAATCCGGTGCCAGGATAACATTGTGAACCTTGCGTACTTTATCTTTTTTTTTATAGATGCTGCTGATTTCAGCACTGAGGATAAAGCGGACATCCTGTTCGGGCAAAAAGGGGGTCTGTAGTTCAGGAGCCTTACTCAGGTCCCCTTTCAATTTAAACAATCCCGGTTCAGCAGGTTCCAGTTTCTCCTTTAATTCCTCGCACCAGCCGGGGTGGGTGAAATCACCGGTACCCACCACGGTTATCCCTTTCATCCTCGCCCAATAATCGAGATATTCGGGCATCAATTGTTTACTGGTGGCAATGGAAAGGTGTGAATGGATATGCAAATCAGCAATAAATTTCACTTGTGAATCCTTTGTCCGGTCACCCGTCCAGGCAACACTCCATTTTAATCAATCCCTTGTATTAATTCAATTATAAATAAATGAAATTCTCCCACCCACCCTTTTACTGAGAATCAAAATTTACAACACGGATGAATTTATATTTTTACTTCACAAGTATGTTATTGCCCCTGGTGGGACACAAAATGCTGATGTCTAATATATTTCTTTTTTCCGAGTAGGAAACGTCTTTGCGCGAACGGACCATCCCCAACT
>CBFDCH010000645.1:0-2013 GCA_965603235.1 uncultured bacterium
ATCTGGCCGCTGGTAGGCAATTCGATTTTAAAAATGTTGCTGCCTGAACCGGGTCTGCCCACGCTCTTGGTCTGCTCTTTCTGCACTTCCATATTGAAAGCGGCTTCCTGGCGAATTTGCCGGGCCAGGTCTCGGCGGTTTATAGCCTGGTTTTTGAATGAGCTTTGCAGAGATTGCTGGTATTTGTTCATTTCCCCCTGCTTTTGCGGCGCCCGCTCAAGGTTTTCAGCAACCTCGGAATAACTGCTCACCTGATCCAGGCTAAACCTGCGGCTTTTGCCAAGGATCAAATTAAGGGTGGAGGCCATCTTTTCTTTTTCCACATTGCCGGAGAAGCTCAGGTAACGGTATTTGTTGGGCAGATACACAGACCAGATCATCTTGCTGGTCAGGATATCAGCCGTGGGGAATTGAATCGAATTTTTGCCCCAGGTTGATAGGGGATAACCTTTGCTGAAATAGATGAGATCAATCGAAAAACTTTGCAGCACATCATTGGTTGACTTGGATCGGACCAGAGGGATCATAATCTTGTTGTCCTTGCTGCGTGAGGCATTCTCTTGCTTGGAATTTACGTACACAGTCCATACCTCAGCGTCGCCTGGAAGATCGAGTTTCAAAAACTGCTTCCAGGTATTGCGGATTTGATAATTGACCTTGGTCAACATCTTGCCATCGTCTAAAACAACGGATATGACACTGGCCATGTCTATCACCGTACTGATCGTGGGCAATTCCTCATGGCGGGTAATGGTCATGGCCAGATGATAGGGATGACGCAGATAACGAAAGCCGAAGAGCAGGGGGCGGCTGGACATCCGCACCAACTCATAAGGTAAATCTTTAATATCCAGGCGGTCCAGATTGGTCGAATCATCGGGAACTGCTTCAGCTGTACTCTTTTTTTCTGCACCGATAAATCCTGTTTCGCGGACAGCGCCCTCAATTTTAAACCCTGCGAATTCAACCTCTGTTTGTTTGCCTTTTAAGAGTTGTTCGGTGAGAATATTAAATACAAAGGTTCCTTCAACCTGAGCATCAAAGGTGACCTGTAACACTTTATCCTCGCCGTTTTCATCCACCTGCCAATGTCTCATCCGGGTGCCATTGGCCTTATTAATGGTCAGGATGTTGTAGTTCCTGGGCATTTTTAGTTTTATCTGATTGATCCTGCTCTGCAGGATATTCAATTTAATGCGGCTATTCACTCGAACAGCATCTTCCTCGATTGACAGGAGGTTAATTGTTTCACCATAAATTTTTGCCGGAATTTTTTTAGCTGGGTCATCGGTTGGCTTATATTTTCGCAGCGCTTGTATGGAGATGGAGTTGCTTGCAGGTAAAACAGCCCTGACGCGGGTGCTGCCATCTTTTTGGGATATTTGCATCTCTTTGGCATTGACTACGGAAATGTCTACTTTTTGCAGCGGGATATCCATTTGCAGCAAGGTGATGGCGGTTTTTATGATGGATTGGCTGAATATGGTGGGGCCCTTGTCCAATGATGATGAGGTATAAAAGGTGGCCTGGATGCTGTGGTGGCCAATCTCGGTGGTGGTGATACAATACCAGCCGTTTTTTTCCATAACCAGGACTTGCTTTTGATCTAGCAATACTTTTGCCAATGCTACTGACCGGGGCAGGATGGGAATCTGCTGGTAGCGTGTTTTGCCTCTGTCAAATATCTCAACGGCAAAGGTTGCGGTTATGGCTGTGCCCTGTTTACTCATTTTGCCCTGATATTCTCCTTTGCTGATCACATAATCGGCTGGTGGATTGGCCAGGGTCAGATGGGGCGGCTTCATCTTATCAAGCAATTGTTTAAATTGTTGACGGGAGAGGATAACCTTGCCGTTTTTGACTGTATACGGGACGTTAATCTTCTCACCTGTCTGGGCCAACAATTGTTTAAACTCTTGCCAACTCAAAGTTATCTCATTGCTGTCCAGTTTTAATAGCTGGCGGAATTCCTGCCAGGTAAGTTTTACATGGCTCTTGGCCTTTTCTTGAGCA
>CBFDCH010000646.1:0-2013 GCA_965603235.1 uncultured bacterium
CTTCCCCTCCTGATCGTGGTGTAACAGTACACCCAATAGTGTTTGAAGCCCTAGCTGAAATATTTAAAAAAACAGGTGCCTCCCTCTATTATGGAGATTCGCCTGGAAAAGGCAGGCCAGAAAGGGTGGCCAACCGTGCCGGATTTCATACGATTGCTGACCGCCTGGGGATCCCCCTGGCCGACTTCCGGACCGTGGTAAAGGTCAACAACCCTGGAGCCAGGATTGCCAGGCAATTGCCCCTGGCAGCCGATCTCCTGCAAATGGATGGAATTATCAGCATTAGTAAAATGAAAACCCATGCCCTTACCCGAATCACCGGCGCCATCAAAAATCAATTCGGTTATATCCCGGGAGTATTAAAAGGGGAATTTCATGTCAAAATGCCCAATATTTATGATTTTTCCACTGTATTGGTAGACATCACCAAATATCTCAAACCACGCTTATTTGTAATGGACGGCATTGTGGCCATGGAGGGCAATGGCCCCAGGGGCGGAGATACCAGGCCCATGCGGGTTTTACTCCTTTCACAGGACCCGGTGGCATTGGATACCATTTTCTGCAAACTCATTAGTCTCAAACCTGGGGTAGTCCCTTTCATCCCTATTGCCGGCGAGTTGGAGCTGGGAATCCATGATGAAGAGAACATCCAGCTCCTTGGTGATGCCCTTCACGAATTGATTCAGGAAGATTTTAAAGTGGTAAGGAAAAAACCCGATGTACTGATCTCAGCTATGCATTTCCCCCCATTTTTAAAGTCCCTCATCTCGCCAAAACCTGTGATTGATAAAAATAGATGCAGCAATTGTGGTTCCTGCGTGATTCAATGTCCTCTGACACCCAAAGCGGTGAACTGGCACACCGGACTAAAGAACACTCCGCCAACCTTTAATTACAAGACCTGTATACGATGTTATTGCTGTCAGGAAATTTGCCCATCTCAGGCTATTACCGTACGCACACCCCTGCTGGGAAAATTGATCCCCCGTTGAGCCAAAATCACCGGCACCTGATCAGGATTTTTTTTCTGTTGATTCCAGGAAATCAACAGCTTTGCGCAGGTGGGGAATCACAATAGAGCCTCCAACCACCAGGGCGATGGAGAATGTCTCAAACACTTCTTCAGCATTGGCTCCAGCCTTCCTGGCCTGGATGATATGATAGGAAATGCAGTCATCACAACGGAGTACCATGGAGGCTGCCAATCCCAGTAATTCCTTGGTTTTTCTGGATAAAGCTCCTGATTCATAAACATGTCCATCCAGGGCAAAAAATCGTTTAATATCAAGATTGCCATTGTCCAGAATCTTTTTATTTAATTTTTGGCGGTTGGCAATGAATTCTTCATAACGATCCATGGCTATTGTCCTCCATATTAGATCAACCCCGATATTTAATCAGGATGCTTTGCGGAAAATTCCCAGGACAACAAATACAATGATTATTACCAGAACAAAAATCCACTTAGTCCGCTTCAGGCGGTAATGCAACATTGCCCTCTCGTCGAGATAGTAATTTCTCTCTCCCGCATCCACGATAACACGGTTACGAATCAACTTATTCAGGGGCGGAGAATATCTCAGGTCCAACTCCTGCAGAGGTTTGGCAAAATCGGCGGTGAAAGCGCCAGCTTTTCTGAACCGCTGCAAAACTTCACGGGTTTGAGTGATTTTTTTTAACAAATATTTAAAGGCCATCTTAACTCTCCAGATTATTTATCTAACAATCCTTTGACTCCTATTTCTTTTTTTCTTCCTTTTCCCAGGCTTTAATCCCTTGTTTCATCCATTTGGGGGCGGGGCTGCCTTTGAGATGGTGATCAAAAAATTCAGCCAGGCGACGGGTCCAATCCATCTGATTAATCCGTTTCCTCAGACCATGAGCTTCGCCATTATAGTTGAACATATAGGCTTCTTTTTCCAATCTCCGCAATGCTATATTTTTTGTTAAACATTGATCCTCCTTTTGACTTGGAATCAAATATGTGTGGAAAAAAATAATATCAGGATA
>CBFDCH010000647.1:0-2012 GCA_965603235.1 uncultured bacterium
ATACTTAAAGACGCTTCGCCAATCCCTTTTTTGACCGCCACAGTTTCGATGCTGCCGAATAATTTTGTTACTTGATTGCAGATAGCCTGGTCGCCTGCCACAAACACCACCGGCACATTAAAATGTCCGGCTGTTAAAGCATTATAACCAGCTTCAGGCAGTGATATTCCATTGATGGCCATATCTGTGACACTGCCGCTGGAGGTATGGTCAACGATGGCATTGGGGGTACCGGCCTTGGCATGGTAGCCGATAAACATAACGGCATCAAAGGTTTTGTCGATCCCCTCCATCATCCCCAGGAGTCCGCCGGACCAGTTGCGGAGCAGTTTCGCCTTTTTATGGAGCAGGTGAGGAATGATGTTCAGGGCTGAACCATGTGAATCCCTCACCCAGATCTCGGTGGCCCCGGCTTCCAGGGCTCCCTCGATGGCAGCATTGGTCTCTTCTGTCATGATTTTTCTAAAATACTGGTAATCCCGGCCTCCCTGGCGGCATTCAGCTGAGACCACCACACCGGTAATTCCCTCCATGTCCACTGAGATAAATACCTTTAATCCCTTCTTACTACCTGCAAAAATGACGGTTGATATTAATACGACTAAAAGGGTTAATATAAAAAATTTTTTCATGTTTCCTCCTTAGGCCTAAAAAACTATATCGGCATTTTTGATTTTACCCCTTTTTGAGTTTTAATTCACGACAATTTTTTTTAGAAATTATGATAAAAATCTGTTAGAATTATTTATTCAAAACATTAACAATCAAAAATCATAGTACACAAGTCGGAGGTTTTTATGAAGAAACTATTTATTTTGGTTATAACACTTTCCTTCTGTTTTTTGTTTGCTGCGGCTCAATTGCCTGATATCAACGAACTGATGAAAGGCAAGGATTTTGTCGGCAATTGGATTGATGGTGTGGCTTGGTCACCTGATTCGGCCAGTTTCTATTACTATTGTGGAAGTGGCGGCAAGAGAGATTTATACCGCTACAGCCTTAAAACCAGGAACAGTCAAAAAATCGAGGAAAAGGCCATCCTGAACCTGCCAATCAATTTATACCGCGGTTACCGGGGTTTTGGCCGCGTCTCCTCCCTGCCGTCCAGGAAGGGCAATACCATGATCTATGCCAAGAGGGGGGACTTGTTTCTATATGATCTTCAGAAAAAAAAAGTAAAACGATTAACCAGGACCCAGGCGATAGAATCAAATCCTTTTTTTGGTACCACTACCAACCTGATTTACTACACGTCCGATAATAATCTTTTCCTATGGAATCTCTCCAACCGCACCCTCAGCCAACTCACCTATTTTGGCAAGTCAGGGGGGTCAAGGGGTATGGGTGCTAAAGGCTCACAAAATAAAGCCACCAAGTATTACAGCGATGAAGAAAAAAAGTTATTCCCGGAGTTTGCCAAGAAACCCAAGAGGAGGGAGTCTGCCAGGAAACTGACGCTGAAATTGAAAAGCGGGGAGAGGATCAGCTTCCTGTATGTGACAGCGGACCAGAATCGTATTGTATTTTTAAAATCCACCAGCCGCATGGGCGGTGGCAAACGAACCAAAATTCCCCATTTTGTCGACCGTTCCGGTTATACCAAAGTCACCAATGCCAGAAGCAAAGCAGCCGAGGTTTACAGGGGTAAACAGCAACTTTATGTGGCTGATTTACAGAGTAAAAAGGTAACCAAAATCACCCTGCCGGTAAAAGATCTCTCCATCAGGGGGATTGTGGCTTCACCGTCCGGCAGTCAATTTATCATCCCCGCTCCCAGTACCAACCGTAAGGATGGGTATTTGCTGCAATTTACACTCGATCATGATAAGGCCAAGGTGATTCATCACATCAACAACAAGGCCTGGTTCGGTTATCTCTCCTTTTCATCCCGGGGCTGGATTAACAATCAGTGGTTCTATTTTACCTCTGAGGAGGATGGCTATTCCCATCTGTATAAGATAAATCCCAAGACAGGACAAAAGGTGCAATTGACCAAAGGTAGATATGTGGTG
>CBFDCH010000648.1:0-2010 GCA_965603235.1 uncultured bacterium
CACAGTGTCGATTGTGTTTGAGTTGTTGGGAGCAGCTGTAGCTGTTTCGTTAATGAAAATTAAAACCCAACTTTCAGGAAAGATGCTGGGGGAATATATCAATACCAGCAAAGCCATGATCATTATTGCCGGTATTTTCCTCTCAGTTGTTGTAGCCTTTCTATTGGGCGCCATTATCCAGTATATTACCCGCTTTATTTTTACCTTTGATTTTAAAACAAGGATCAAACGCTATGGCCCTGTATGGGGAGGTATCGCTATCTCAACGATTGTTTACTTCATTTTAATCAAAGGTGCCAAAGGCGCATCATTCATGACCAAACCAATGCAGATCTGGATTAAAGGTCACACCATATTGATCCTCCTGATTGTTTTTGTTGTCATATTTTTAATTCTATTGCTGTTGATGTCTTTAATGAAGATAAATGTTTTGAAAATTATTATTTTAACGGGTACATTTGCCATTGCCATGGCCTTTGCTGCCAATGACCTGGTGAATTTCATTGGTGTACCCCTGGCTGGACTGAACTCCTTTAAGGTTGCCAGTGCCAGTGATACTCCTGCAACTCTTCCTATGGAAGCGCTTCAGGGCTCTGTTGGTTCCAGCACCGTGTTGTTGTTAATCGCCGGAGTCGTAATGGTACTCACCCTGTGGATCTCTCGAAAAGCACGCACTGTCACCAAAACCGAACTGGCATTGGGGAGGCAGGATGAGGGCATCGAACGATTCGGCTCCTCCACTCTGGCCCGTATTATTGTCAGAATGTTTACCTCAGTATCTAAAACATATAAAACAATAATTCCCAAAAAATTAAGAGAAAAAATTACACAACGCTGGGATCAAAAAGGATTCAAGTCCGAAACTATAGCAGTTGACGATCAGCCCTCATTTGATCAATTAAGGGCCTCGGTGAATCTGGTGGTGGCCAGTGCGCTAATCTCCTTTGCCACATCCTTAAAGCTCCCCCTCTCTACAACTTATGTGACTTTTATGGTTGCCATGGGTACATCTTTGTCTGACCGGGCCTGGGACAGCGAAAGTGCCGTGTATCGGGTTACCGGTGTCTTAACAGTAGTTGGGGGTTGGTTTTTTACCGCTTTTATGGCGTTTACCGTAGCAGCATTATTCGCGCTGGTTATATATTTTACCGGATCTGCAGGTGTTATCGGTATTTTATTGCTGGTTATCTTTATAATATTCCGCAACCACAAAGTCCATAGCAGAAGGGAAGATGAGGATAAAGCCACTGAGATTTTTAACTTGAAAAAAATAACGGATCCTGAATTTGCTATCAGTGCTTCCTTTGAACACAGTGCTTACTTTTTACAGGATGTGAAAAAGAATGTGGCTGCCAGTTTTTCCGGACTATTTTCACAGAACCG
Organism: uncultured bacterium; assembly: GCA_965603235.1. Taxonomy (GTDB): domain Bacteria; phylum Acidobacteriota; class Aminicenantia; order UBA2199; family UBA2199; genus CBFDCH01. The sequence goes on from CBFDCH010000648.1 coordinate 1,384, forward strand.
CCAGCAATTAAAGAAAATAAAGAGAGAGGCCAAAAAGATCCAAAAATGGGCCAATATTATCAGTGCCAATATTTTTAAAACATTGCGTCTACTTCAGCAGAAGGATGTAGAGCATACCCAGAGATACAGACATACAATCCGTTTCCTACAGGAAATTGCCGTGAGTAACAGAGACGCGATCATGAGGGCCCATAGCCATATTGACAACAATCACCAGGGGCTTCTGCCGGTTCAGATTGAAGAATTAAAGCAGATAATAAATAATGTTAAAGATATTTTAGAAAGTACATCGCAAATGCTTTTAAAGAAAGAGGAAATTAATCATCAGGCAATGACTGCCAACTTAAAGCAATTAAAAAAGCTGGTGCTGGAGTTTGACAAAAATCAGATAAGCAGAATTCAGGACGAGACCTCAAAAACCCGTTTAAGTATTTTATTTTATGGTTTAATGGAGGATTCGGTAAAAATTGCCGAACACACCCTCAATTTATTGACCATATTTGAGGAATCTTTCAAACTTAATTGCAAATAATAGAGAAAAAGGGGACAGTAATTCATGATACTGTGTCTCGTCCAGAGATGAATAAAATTATGGGTTAAATTGGATTACACCACCTTTTCTAATCA
>CBFDCH010000649.1:0-2002 GCA_965603235.1 uncultured bacterium
AAGGTTGTTTTTTTCCATCCCTTGGTAGAATTTTCAACGCAACTGGCAGAATCACTTGGGACCGCCACCGGCTCCGATTCACAATTGACCCGGATACTACTCAACCTCTGCTCCAATGCGGCTGAGGCCTTACCCAAAGGGGGAAAGGTCACCATAAGCACACGAAACCTGGAGCTGACGCAAAGTATAGTGGCTTACGAACGTATTGATCCCGGGAAATATGTGGTTTTGAGTGTCAAGGACAACGGTGAACCGCTGACCGAAAAGGAGAGCAAGAGAATATTTGAACCTTTTTACACAAAAAAGGTGATGGGACGAAGTGGAACCGGCCTGGGAATGGCTGTAGTATGGGCCATCATGAGAGAACACGAGGGACATATAACCCTGCATAGCCAACAAGGTGAAGGGACCACTATTGAACTCTATTTCAGTGCTGTCGAGCAGGATTCCACCAAAACGGCTAAAAATACCAGAAAATCTGCAAAACCAGATAGGAAAGAGACCATTCTGGTGGTTGATGATGCAGAGGAACAACGCAAACTCGCCACTGAGATTTTGCAGCGCTCCGGCTATAACACCACCGCTGTTGCCAGTGGAGAAGAAGCCATTAAGTATATTGAACAAAATCAGGTGGATCTAATCTGGCTTGATATGATGATGGATCCCGGGATCGATGGCCTGGAAACTTATCAGGAAATCATCAAAATTCATCCGAACCAGAAGGCGATTATTGTCAGCGGCTATTCGGAAACCCCCAGGGTGAAAAAAGCATTAAAACTGGGTGTGAGTGCTTATGTTAAAAAGCCTTATTCCATTGAGACAATAATCCAGGTCCTGCGCCGGGAACTGGAAAACTGATCCTTCATCCCTATTGTTTTTTCCCTTTTAGTGCTGTCAGGGCGTTAATGGATGCCTGTAACAGGGAACGGATATACCTGGGATTGTGAATGCCAAAAGTGCCATCCTTGGCCACCATGTAATAGTTAAAGGAGGCTTTGGCCTCAATTGAATTTAATCCGGGATCCATGGGAAATTTTGGCACCCTCTCTCCCGCTTTCTTAGATTCAACTGCATTGGCGGGTAACAATGCTGCCAAACGGTTCAACAATTTTTTAAAGGTATCCTGCTGCTGGCGTACATAAGGGAGAGAAATATTCTCATGACATTTTAAGCAGGCATTGTTGTTGAATATCGGTTCCCCTTCACCCTTAGTGATGACCCGGAAGGTGTGGCCCCCCGCCAATTTTCCCTCTGTTTTTCCTGACCCGGCCATATGGCAGGTGACACATTTTTTTTTGAGCTGAGAATGTGCACCGTTTTGGTATTTAGATGTGGAAAAAGATTTGGCCCCAATTCCATTAACAATGGAAACCTGGGAGCACCAGGAAAGGCTTGTGGCAGTATTGCTTACCAGGATACTGTGGCAGCCGCTGCAGGTATCTTCCACCTGGTTTACCCGTAATTTCCCTGTTTTTCGCGATCCTTTGCCAGGATAATGACAGGTGATGCAGGTGAGCCCCCTCACCTCTTTATAGGGGGCAGAGGAAGGTTTACCAGCCAGAATAACCTGCCAATAGCCCTCGGCAGTGTGACATTTGGCACAACCCGGTTTATTCATCGATTTTTTTTTCTCAGCCGTGTTCATGGAGTTGGCATGCCCGGACATCTGCCATTGTTTATAAATCAGGTGGTTATCAGATTTTTTTGATTCTCCCGATCCGGTGCTGGCAAGAATTGCAGTAATGGTCAATAGACAGCCAAAAACCAGGCAAAACATCCTTCCTTTACTATCCATATTCACCTCCGATTCACGTTTCTCGCCAAATTGTAAATGACTCCCGGTAATTATGCAACTCCGAATAATCCCTCTGGTTATCTCATCTCTTGGATTATGAGTGTAAGTCAATTAAAACAAATAATTGGCGCCTGTCCCCTTTTTTCGCTATTGACAGTGGGTTGATTTTACTCTAAAATTCCTTGAATAATGCAGGATTTTACCGGG
>CBFDCH010000650.1:0-1984 GCA_965603235.1 uncultured bacterium
CTCGGCGAGAAATTTTATACCATAATCCTGGCTCAGGCGATTCCCTTCCCGATTTATTTGCTCGGTAACTTTATAGGGGCTGATAGAGAGGGTTGAGGCTACTATATGGTATTTTTTAGCTCTGGCCAGTTGAAATGTACTTCTCAGCCTCATATGAAAACACAGGGAACATCTCCTGCCTCTCTCCGGTTCAGTGCGCAGCTCCCGGGTTGCGGCAAACCATTCATGCATGTCGTACGGTCCCATGAAAAGTTTCCAGCCTCTGCTGTCGGCCATTTTTTGTACTTCTCTGGCCCGAAAAAGGTATTCTTTTGGTGGTTGAATATTGGGATTATAAAAATAGCCGGAAACGTTATATTCCTTTTCTAACTTTTGCCAGACAAATATTGAACAAGGCGCACAACAGAGGTGAAGTAGAAGTTTTTTTCTCACTAATAGATTATATCAGATTTTTTACCTTCTATTGCGGGGGCGGAGTTTTTCGGCTACAATACCATATGTTAAAAAAGCAAATCCCCCTGAAAGCCAAAGTAGCTCTGGTGGCTGCCTGCATTTTTTGGGCTATTTCCTTTGTAGCATCCAAGGAAGCTCTGGATCATGTACCTCCGTTGACAGTGGTGATGCTCCGCCTCATTATCTCCGCCCTCTGTTTTTTGCTCTGGTTCGTGGTGAAAGGGGAGAGGGTTCACTTAAAAAAGAGCTGGTGGGGATATTTGTTCATGTTAAGTCTCTTCGGCACAGGTTTGCATTATGGTATTCAAACGATTGGGCTAACCTATACCTCTGCAGCCAATGCCTCCGTCTATACAGTAATGGGGCCGATTTCCATTATTATTATTGCAGCGGTTTTTTTAAGGGAGCGTGTGACCTGGTTAAAATTTGTGGGAATTGGCTGTGCGTTGATTGGCGTTGTAGCGGTGATGGGCCTAAATACACTTACTTCGCTTGACTTCAAAGGCAATTTACTGGGTGATCTTTTGGTGATTGCCAGTATTTTTATGTGGGGCTTTTTTACTGTCATGGGAAAGAGAATGCTGGGAAAAATGGAGGCTATAAAATTGGCGGCGGTGGTGACCATTATGGGAGCCATTTATATGGTACCTGTCGGACTTCTGGAAATTCAAAACACCCCCTTTTCTTTATTTACCATTCCCGGCAAAGCCTGGGCAGCCATTGCCTTTCTTGGAATCACTTGTTCTTTTTTGGCAACAATATTCTATTGTTATGCCTTGGCGGGGAGCGAATCACAGAAAGTGGGAGTCTATTTGTATATGATTCCTCCCATAACCGCTGTGATCGCCCATTTTTATCGGGGCGAAGTCATTGGGTTGAACTTTGTGTTCGGGACTCTATTGGTGCTTGGCGGAGTTTATATTACTGAAAAAGGTTAAGGTCAGAGGATACATTCTATGAGCCTGCTTTTAGGAGAACTCGCTGCTCTCTCTGCCGCCCTCCTCTGGGCGTTTAATTCAATTCTTTTTACAATAGCTGGGAAACGAGTCGGATCCGATACGGTCAACTATCTCCGCATCTGGTTAGCATTGCTATTGTTGACCTTACTCCATCAAGTTATGTATCGGACCTTACTGCCTCTGGAAATAGGTCCGGAAGGTTTATTTTACTTGGCTCTATCTGGTATTGTGGGATTGGTGCTGGGTGATGGATGTCTTTTTCAAGCCTTTGTTTTGATCGGGGCCCGTCTGGGTATGCTGATGATGCTTCTGGTACCGATTTTCAGCACAATACTTGCCTGGATTTTTCTGCATGAAAATCTTATTTTCATCGAAGTTGTAGGTGTTATTGTTACTGTTGCTGGTATTGGCTGGGTAATTGCACAAAAAAACAACAATATGGGACAAACTTCATCAAATCTGACCTGGGGCATATCGCTGGGTGTTTTGGCCGCCTTTGGTCAAGCCCTGGGCCTCCTTTTTTCCAAAATGGGGATGAAGGGTGGTGTAAATGCAATCTCTGCCAATTGGGT
>CBFDCH010000651.1:0-1978 GCA_965603235.1 uncultured bacterium
CACTTGAAAAAATAAACGTAATCTTTAAAATGTGTATATATAACTAATTTGGAGGCATTAAAATGAATCAGCAGATACCATATTCCGGTCGCCTGGCATATATTGATAATATTCGTTCCCTGATGATTGCCCTGGTGGTGATGATGCATGCCGCGGTCACCTACAGCGGTTTTGGCGGGTGGTATTACGTTGAAAACAAGGAAGTCGATTTTGCTTCCCAAGTGATATTTGGTTTTTTTCAATCTTTTTTGCAGGCATTTTTTATGGCTTTGTTATTTATGATTGCCGGATATTTTGTGGTTGCCTCCCTGCAAAAAAAAGGAGCGGCCCGGTTTATCAAGGCCCGGTTGTTCAGGCTGGGAGTTCCCACCCTGTTTTATATGCTCCTGCTGCACCCCTTGAGTGTCAAATTGATCCATTCAGATCTGAACCTATCTGCCTTTTATGCCAAGGGATTCAAAACCTTTAGCATTTTTTCCTGGAACGGCCCCATGTGGTTTGCCGCTGCCCTGCTGGTTTTCTCCCTCCTCTATGTGCCGGTTAAAAGACTGGGTTCCTCATTCAAGATCAAAGTGTCACTGCTGCATTTCTCCATTGTGATTATGATTATAACCGTTTTTGCCTTTATCCTGCGCCTATTTTTCCCCCTGGGTACTGCGGTGGTCAATTTTCAATTGGGTTTTTTCTCCTCCTACACCATTTTTTTCATCCTGGGGATACTGGCTTTTGGCAGCAACTTGTTCCAGGCCATTGATTATAAAATGGGCAAGAGATTGTTGATTTTAGCCGGAATAATTGGCATTCCCCTGTGGGGATTTATCATGATGGCTGGCGGTCCGTCCAGGGGCATATTTTTGATCAATGGTGGCCTTAACTGGCAGGCCTTTGTGTTTGCGCTTTGGGAGTCATTTGCATGTGTCACCATCTCTTTCGGTCTGATTGGTATTTTCAAGGAGAGCTTTAATACCAAGACCCGATTTAAACAATTTCTCGCTGACAATGCTTTTGGCGTTTATGTGTTCCATCCCCCGATTTTAATTGCTATTTCCTTGATTTTTAAAACATTGACAATGCCCCCGGTGGTAAAATTCCTGTTTATTACAGCTCTTGCCATTCCCGCCTGCTTCCTCTTATCCTCCTTAATCCGAAAAATACCCCTTTTTAAGAAAATATTTTCCTGAAATGGAAAAGGGGACAGGCGCCAAATATTTGATTCGCTAATTTTCTGGATTTAAGGAAAAGGGGACAGGCGCCAAATATTTGATTCGCTAATTTTCTGGATTTAAGAAAAAATTATGGTAAAAAGTCCCGGGTGGTTATTTTTTTACCTGAAGGGTGTATATGGTGTCCTTGGGTAGACTGGTGTCTACTTTGATGACTTCGTAATCCGCTTCTTTGGCGGCTTTTTCTATCCTCTGCCTGATGGTTAACCGATTGGGATCTGGTTTTTTACCGGTCATCTCTTCAATTTCAGCATCAATCTCCTTATCCGGTGGATCGATGATAATCAGTGGTGCGCCCTGTTTCAGGCTCGATTTTAAATTTTTCATGAGGGGTACCGGGTCCTCTATCATATGAAATACCCAGACCATGAAGGCCATGTCCAGCGTTTTTTTGGGCAGCAGGGGGTCGTTCATTTTACCCAAAATGGTTTTGATATTGAGGATGTTATTGAGGCGGCATCTTTCCTGCAGGTAGGAAAGAACACTCTCCTTAATGTCATTGGCAAAAATTTTGCCGGTTTTGCCTACCTCTTTTGCCAATAGGACAGTATATCGTCCCCGGCCCGCCCCGATCTCGCCGATAATCATCCCCGATTTGATACCAATTGCTTTCATCACTATTTTCGGGGGATGGCGTTGTTCATTGATCCTCTTTTCCCACCTATCAACCCGCTCATGTTGACTCTCATAGGTACTTTGGTTCATTGAGCCGGGCACCAGTGAATATCCGGCAAACAGACATAGAAAGAAAATTA
>CBFDCH010000652.1:0-1978 GCA_965603235.1 uncultured bacterium
TTTAAAAATTATTTTAAGCTGGCATTTCGTAATATCGTTAAATACAAGGGTTACTCTCTGCTCAATGTGGCGGGCCTGGCCATAGGTATGGCCTGCTGTATATTGATTTTTCTCTTTGTGATGGATGAACTCAGTTATGATCGATTTCATCCACGAGCAGATAATATTTTCAGAGTGGTTTTTTCTACTTCCGATGATGGCAAGGCCACCAATGCCAACGGTTCTTTTGGCGTTGGGCCTTTACTGAAAAAAGATTTTTCCCAGGTGGTTGAAAGCGTTCGTATCCGCAGAATGGGGCAGGGCGTCAAACGTTATGTGGGCTATAAGGAGAAGAAATTTTATGAGCAAAAATTCTTTTTTGCAGAACCCAGCCTGTTCAAGGTTTTTCATTTTCCCCTGTTAAAAGGCAATCCTGCCACTGCTCTCAACCAACCCAATACCATTGTGGTGACTGAACAAATGGCTAAAAAATATTTCGGTGATGAGGATCCAATAGGCAAAATACTGGAAACCGATCCCTACAATAATGGTAAAATCATGTTGTTCCAGGTCTCCGGGGTAGCTGCAAATGTACCCGGCAATTCCCATTTCCATTTTGATTTTCTGGCCTCCTATGTCAGTCAAACCGACAACCTGAACAATCTCTCCGGTTTTTGGAACCATTATACCTATGTGCTTCTGGATAAAAAAAGTTCTGCAGATTCATTACAATCCCAATTATTGCCGTTTCTCCACCGCCACTGGCGGATAAATCCCTGGTACACCCTGGTATTGCAGCCCCTTTTGGATATCCGCCTCCATTCTCAGCTGCGATCTGAAATCGAACCCACAGGCAACATTTTATTTATCTATATTTTTACTGCTATAGCGGTATTTATCCTCATTATTGCCTGTATCAATTTTATGAACCTGACCACGGCCCGGTCAGTGAAAAGGGCCAAGGAAGTGAGTCTCAGAAAAGTCGTAGGCGCCGAAAAACGGCAATTGATTAATCAATTCCTTGGGGAATCTTTGCTGCTCAGTTTTATCTCAACTCTCTTTGCCATTCTCCTGGTGCTTTTTACCCTGCCCCTGCTGAACGCACTGGCAGATAAAAGTATGACACTGGCATTGGTGCCCATGCCCCTGCTGGTTCTGGGTATGATCGCCATTACCCTTGTGGTGGGAGTGTTTTCCGGGATATATCCAGCCTTCTTTTTATCCTCCTTCAAACCGATAAGTGCCCTTAAATCCAGAAGCGGATTTTCTTCTTCCGGGGTAGGCTTGCGTAAAGGACTGGTCACTTTTCAATTTACCCTGTCCATTGGTGTCATCCTGGCCACCCTGATTGCCGGGAGTCAGATGCGTTTTATCCAGTCTCAGAACCCGGGATATGATATGGAGCAAATCATGGTCATTCCATTAAACAAAGACGTCCGGAACAATTACCAGGCAGTCCGAAATGAATGGTTAAAAAACCCGGCCATTCAGAACACCACCACCTCCTCATATGTCCCCACCCGCGGTAGTGGACACATGGCAATCCGCTTTGAAGGCATGCCCAAGGGGGAGAAAGCGGTTACCTGGGTAATCTACGGGATTGACAAGGAGTTTGTCAAAACCTATGGCCTCACACTATTGGCAGGGGAAGATGTTCGCAAACCTCTGTCAAAAGAGGGTTCCTCGGATTTCCTGGTTAGTGAACTGGCCACCCGTGAAATGAAGGCGGCCTCCCCGTCTGAGGCAGTGGGCAAAGGAATCACCTTCTATGAATACAAAGGGCACGTGACTGGTGTTGTTAAAGACGTGAATCTCTATTCTTTTCACAGTCACATCTATCCCATCATCTACATGATTTCACCTGTAAAAAGTCACAACTACCTGTCTGTGCGCATTAATCTTCAAAATCAAAATGTTTCGGAAACAATCGCCTACATCAGAAAAGTCTGGCAAAAACTTGTACCGTATTACCCATTGGATTTTTATTTCCTTGACCAGA
>CBFDCH010000653.1:0-1961 GCA_965603235.1 uncultured bacterium
TAGCTGGACACGTCCCTTGTTGATGATGTAAAAATTGGGTTGTTCACCACCCTCTGAGTAGATGACAGTACCCTTTTTAAAATTTGTTAAAAACTTCTTAAAACCTTCCATGTTCTTGTTTCGTGGATTAAATAAAAATTAATTTTATATGAGTTAAATTGATTTGTCAAATAGTATGGATAAAATTCTGCCGCCAATGGGTAGAGCTTGACCCCCGTTCAGCCATTGCCTATAATGAACGTGACCATGAAAAACAATGAGGTAATCAGGGAGTTAAAAAGACGGCTCGGCTCCAGAAAAGTGTTCCACAGCCAGGAATATCTGCTTACCTATTCATACGATGCCACCGGCTCAATGTATGCGGTACTACCTGATGTGGTGGTTTTTCCAACCCAGGAGAAGGATGTGCGGGAGATCCTGGCCGTGGCCCGTAAATACGGGATCCCGGTTACGCCCCGTGGAGCAGGGGTGGGTTATTCAGGAGGTTCGGTGCCGGTAATGCATGGTATTGTTGTCGTATTTACGCAAATGAACAGGATTCTGGATGTTAATGAGGAAAACCTGCTGGCCATTGTGGAACCGGGAGTGGTAACCTATGATCTTCAGCAGGAGGTTGAAAAAAAAGGATTATTTTATCCGGTTGATCCTGCTTCTCTTAAAACATCTACCATTGGCGGTAACGTTGCTGAAAACGCCGGTGGCCCCCGTTGTTTTAAATATGGAGTCACTGCCAATTATGTGCTGGCACTTGAAGCCTTTCTTATCAATGGGGAAAAAATTGTCAGCGGTTCCCATGTTATAAAGGATGTGGCCGGCTACAATTTAAAATCCCTCTTGATTGGCTCGGAGGGGACCCTGGCCGTTATCACCAAGGTGATCCTGAAATTGTTGCCTCTTCCGCAATGCCGGATACTGGCACGGCTCGATTTTGATTCTCTCAGCCAGGGTACCCGCTTTGTACACCGGGTGATCAAGGACAACATTGCGCCCTCTGTGCTGGAGTTCATGGATCAGAGTGCGATCTCGGCTGCATGCAACTATCTGAACCTGCCCTGGCAGGAGGAGATACGGGCATCCATTCTGTTGGAGATTGACGGCAATAGGGTTGATGTGAATGAGAGGAAAGAGAAATTGCTTACTCTGGTGAAGGGTGAAGGTGTCGTTAACTGGCAATTGGCTGAAAGTGAATCGGAGCAGGAAAAGCTCTGGTATTTACGGCGAAATATCTCGCCGGCCATTGCCCGCCTGAAGCCCCGTAAAATTAATGAGGACATTGTGGTGCCTGTCAGTAAAATCCCGGATACAGTGACATTCATCAACGAGCTGGCCCGGGAACATAATATTCTCATCTCCATGTTCGGACATATTGGCGATGGTAATATCCATACCAACCTGATGGTTGATCCGGAAGAGAAGGAGGAAATGGCCCGGGCAGAGGTGGTTCTGGATAAAATTTTCAGATATGTGGTTCAGATTAATGGATCGATAACCGGAGAACATGGTGTGGGCCTGGCCAAACAATCCTTCCTGCCGTTCCAGTTTCAGCACGGTGAAATTGATTTGTTTAAAAGAATAAAACATGCGTTTGATCCTGATTATCTGCTTAATCCAGGCAAGATTTATTCATCAAGTGAGAAATAATGCGTAGTTTGAAAACGCTTTTGCTGCTGGTAGCACTTAACACATTTGTTCTGACAGTCCAGGCAGATTTTAAAAGCCAACAAACCCGCTATCCCCGGGTAAGGGGAGCCTACAAAGAAAAGGGTCAGTGGCTGAAACAGAAGCTGGCTGGCTGCTATATTTCTTCAACCAGGATCAACATTTATCTCCGGGCATTCAAACTGGACCGGGAACTGGAAGTGTGGGTGAAAGCCATCAAAGATAACAGGTATGTCCATTTTAAAACCTACCGCTTCTGCGCCTGGTCAGGTGCACTTGGTCCCAAACGGCAGCAGGGTGAC
>CBFDCH010000654.1:0-1960 GCA_965603235.1 uncultured bacterium
TATCAATGACAACGCTAAAATCCTGATTTAATTTATAAAATTTGGGATAAACCACAATTTTATTAATCTTTTTAACTTTATATGCATCGGCGGACACGTTTATAATGTTCTTTTTCCGTAAATCAATGGATGCTTGAAATAATTCAGGAGAAAAGTTGTCAAGCCGGGTTGAACTTAAAAAGCCGCCACCCTTGAGTACACCTTTTTTTTTCAAGGAGTCTTTGGTCTCAAGAAGATAAAAAAGAGAATTCAACTCAACCTGCAAAGTCCGGTTTTTTACGTTTAAATCACCAATTTTGGTAATCAGTTCGTCTTTTTCCTGATCCAGCATAGCGATTTGTGAGATCAGGGTTTCTTTCCTTTTTTCAAGCAGATCTATCTCTTGAGCAAGTGTTTCCCCCGCGGAAATCGCCTCATCACGATCATTCTCAAGTTTCCTTTTGGCCTGGCGGCGGATGGTGTTGGGAGAAATAGTAGCAGTACCCTGGGTCACAAAGGTACCGAATTCATTTTCAGTATGAAAGTTCCATACCTTGAAGCCTGGCACCAGATAGTCGAACAGGGCGGCCCGTTCAATTAAACGTTTGGCTTCCTTTGTTTCAATGCCTCTGTTTTCGAGGAAGTTGCGGGCAATCTGATAGTGGGTTTGACCCTTATTCACAACGGTTGGTTTTGGCAGGAGGGCTTCGATCTCATGCATTTTTACATTCAGTCCGGCGATTGCCTTGTTTTTTTTTAAAATATCACCCAGCAGTGATTGAATGGAAACACTTTGTTCTTCATTAATCTTTTGCTGCAGTATCTGACGCTCCTGAGGTGATAGATTCAACATGTTTATCGCGGGGAGGTTTCTGCCGGTTTTCTTTTTGTAGTCACTGATCAGGGAGAACACCTCTGACTGCCGTTTCATTATGGAGGATTCCAGTGAATTGATTTTGTTTACCAATTTTTGTGCTTGCTGAATTTTAACCGATTTTTTTTTAGCTGAACCAGGTTTACCCTTGAACAAAAAAAAGGCAATCACCACCACAAGAAAAATACCGAAAATCATTATAACTTTTTTGATAAGTTTGTTTTTGTTTGATTCTTCGGTTGTCTCGCTGAATAAACCACCACTATGGGTCATTTTAAATTCTCCTGTTTTTGCACAAAAAAAATATATCGCACAATGACTGTAATTTGTCAACCAGCGCCAAAACTAGACACTCAGATATGAGGTATAATTTTCTACAATCTGTTGATAGAGATGCTCTAGCTCGTAAACACTGGTAATATCCACCCACTCATCGGCCTTGTGGTAATTTGCTCCGATAGGGCCGATATCCAATATCGGGAGGTCTGGCCTTATTCGGCAAAACACATTCTCATCAGCTACAGAATATCCCATGTTAAAACATTTAAACCCCAATGACTGATCCATGGTCCTTTGGATAAAATGGGTAAAACGATGGTCCAAGGGAGTATAAAAGGCTTCCGATGGAGGTGTGGGCCGCTCTTTCAATTTTATAGTTATGGGAATCAGTTCTCCGGAAATTTCAGTTTTTTTAAGCTCATCTTTCCGATACATTCTGGTTATCAGATTCTCAAGCAGCATTTTACCTTTATCAATCGATGAGTCTGGAGTAAAGGAATAGCTGACAGATATTTTGCCTGAAGCAGGTATTGACAATGTACCGTCACCGGCTTCAAGGCGATTTACGTATAGAGATCCTTCAATGTGCTGTTTTAAATGTTCGTCACTTTGACAGGTTGGCACAAAACAAAACGAATCGACATGGAGTCTGGCTATCTCTTCAATTCGTTCTACAATACGGCCGCATTCGCTGGCAGCGTTTACATATTCCCCAATTTTAGCCTCGGCTCCATGCCCGCCGGTACCTGGTACATTGATGATATATTCGCACCGTCCCAGCCGGCCTATAGAGATGGTTCTTGGGCCAAAAGAGGAGTTCGGGCCATC
>CBFDCH010000655.1:0-1959 GCA_965603235.1 uncultured bacterium
ATACTGTCAGAAGAACTGCATGATGCTCTTTACCACTAAAGATGGAAAAGAGGGGGAGAAAAAGGCTGCTGCCCCTGCTCCTCAGCCGGAGATTTCCTGGGTTCTGGCAGACGGTACAGTGGCAAAAAAGAGCGAATTGGATAACATATTAAACCAATTGTCTAACTTGAGCTGCGACGGATACCTGCAAGGGAAAAAGAAAGAAGACTTGAAAAATCCCATATATACCATCAGTCTGAAGGGCAGCAAGGATTATGAGATCTTATTTTATGAGAAAGTGGATCAGAATGGTGAGAAATATCCGGCTGTCTGTTCAGAGAGTCCTTACCCTTTTCTCCTCTCCACCTATACAGCCAATAACCTGATGAAAAAACCTGGAGACCTGAAAGAGGAAGTAAAAGCTGATAAGGTCCCGGAAAAGAAATAAAATCAATCGCCGTTAACCTGCAGCCATTGTTTGGTGAGGATTATTGTTTAACGTCAACAATAATGGTAATTTTTTTTGTCTCTGGATTTGTCTTAACTTCAAAAGAGTCGAGTACCTGGTTCTTGTGATCTTTAAGATCAATTTTTAACTTATTGTTTTCAACATCTACTTTTTTTAATATTGTGATTCGCGTTTTGTCCTTAAACCGATCCAGCAGCGAAAAGGCTTCATCCGGTTTAAATGCGCTCTTCTTTTCAGGTTCCCGTTTTTTCTGTGATTCTACCTTCTCTGCGTCAGTGGAAGCAGTGCTTTTGTTATCTTCCACCTCCTGTTTAACAGTCTCGGCTGCTTTGCTGTCTATCTTGCCCATGGAGATTTTTTGCTGAGGGATTTTGTCCGTATCTTTGATTTCCCTGTTGGGATCTGTATCAAACTTGACCATTAAATTATTAACTTCTTCGGATTCAGTGTGGTCAAGGGTTGTTTTTATTTTTCTGATTGTCTGACTGGAAATTTCTCTAAGGGTATTGATTATTCCCTGGCCCTCAATGGCAATGGCTTCAAAGTGGGGTTTTGCCAGTTTATTGAGTATTGAATTCAACCTGGCCACGGAGGATATACTATTCAAATCTCTCTTGTTAAATTGAAACACCAGCGGGATATCCTTGATGTGTTGGTTTTGCTCTAACAGGTTGGTTTTTAAATTACTGAGGCTTTCAATGTTGGCCTCTTCCATCATTTTCTGAGAATCAACCACAAATACAATGCCGTCAGCCCCTTTCAAAACCATTTTGCGGGTGGAATCATAAAAAATTTGACCCGGTACGGTATACAATTGAAATTTTGATTCATACCCCTTGATTTGGCCAATATTAATGGGCAGCAGGTCAAAAAAGAGGGTTCTTTCTATCTCTGTTTCAACACTGACCAATTCTCCCCTGTTTTTGGGATGGGTTACGGAGAAAATATATTGTAAATTGGTGGTTTTTCCACTCAGCCCGGGACCATAGTAAACAATTTTAGCTGTAACCTGCTTTAAAGTATGATTGATAAACATCTTTGAATCCCCCAAAATTTTCTCATGTGCAGCAGGTGTTGTCAAGGGGAAACACACTTTGCGGTAAATTCACTTTATGTAAAAAACAGATTCTTTGCGCCTGGTTTTGCGGTTGACACTCCAGAGGGGTTGGGCTACAATTTGATTTTCAGCGCACCGGAAGGGTCAGCTTCCTGGCCCAGATAGCAGTAAGGATATTCCTAGATGAACAAGTTGGATATTTTAAAGAGCTTGGCACCCGGATTTTTACCGTTAATCGTCTTCATCGTTGCCGATTCCATCTGGGGCACACGCATCGGTTTGTTGGTAGCAGTGGCTTTTGGCATTGTGGAACTAATTTTTACCTATATCAGAGAAAAAACCATTGACAAATTTGTGCTGCTGGACATTGGTTTGATCGTGGTGCTGGGCGTGGTTTCCATTTTGCTTGAGAATGATATCTGGCTTGATTTTTATGATATTTTTATCAATATAA
>CBFDCH010000656.1:0-1958 GCA_965603235.1 uncultured bacterium
CGGCGATTGGCGCCACCGCTTCGGGATCGTCCCGCGTCTCCCCGCCGGGGCCACACCGCGCGATTGAGACAAATCATGACTGAAATCGGCATACTCCCCTATTACACCTTTTCAGTAAAAGGGTATATGGAAAATAATTTCAGTTTTGCTACCAATGCCCGGGCCATGCAGGAACAGATGGAGGAGAAAAGGCTGGGACGGGTGGCTGACAAATATCATTCATCTTTAATAACTATGAGCCAGGAACCCGAGAACCTGGCACGACATCTTCGCGCTCTCTGCAAAAAAGCCAAAGTACCTTTCCTGGCAACTGACCGTAATGTTCTTAACCTGCCGGGTGTGGGTAAAAGCCTCACCTATCGTGTGATTGGCATAACCAGGTATGGCAGAAGGATCCTCGAATTTGATCATGATGCCACCCGTAGTCACAGTCCCATCATCAATAAATTGGGTAAAATAATCATAATTGAATCAAAATCCATCAGTGAGTACTTGCGGCAGCTGGCTGAGATGGGAGAGGATCCGACAGAGTATGAAGGTGTTTACGGCTACTCAATCGGAGAAACGGAAAGCCGGATGCCGATATACGAATACCCTCCCTATAATTTCAAAATCACCGAATCATTGACAAACCTTGAATTGACAGATCAATAGCAAGACCCCACCGATCAACACAGATTTCATCCAATTTTACATTTTTTAAGGGAACGGTTACAATGAACCCCGAGTGCTTTTAACTGGAGGTTTGCCATGGACCCCATCAGTTTTCAATATTGTTTTAATTTCACCGACGGTACCGAGGAAGTATTCGAGATTAAATTAAATCGAAAAGACCTGACCCTCATCGAAAACAATGAAAAAACATTGCCAGATTGGACCAAACTTGATTTCTTTCAGTGTAAAAACTGCCCGTTAACAACAGAGCAATGCACCCATTGTCCGTTGTCTGCCAGCCTGGTAAATGTGGTGAACCGCTTTGAACGATTCCTCTCCTATAATGAGACGGGCATGAAAGTGATTACCCAGGAGCGCATCATTTACCAAAAAACCACTGTTCAGCGGGGAGTGAGTGCCATGCTTGGTCTGATTTTTGCCACCAGCGGCTGTCCTCACCTGGCCTATTTTAAACCCATGGCCCGTTTTCATCTGCCACTGGCCAGCGAAGAGGAAACCATATACAGAGCCACATCCATGTTCCTGCTGGCTCAGTATTTTTTAAAACATGAAGGTAAATCCATTGATTTTGAGCTGGATGGACTGAGCAAAATATACAACAACATCAAGGTGGTCAACTCAGCCGTTGCTCACAGACTGCGCCAGGCCAGTAAAACAGACTCCACTCTAAATGCCATTGTGCTGCTGGATGTGTATGCCCACACCATCCCCTATGTGATAAAGTCCCACATGGAAGAGATCAAGTACATGTTCCATTCCTATCTGCCAACCAATGGCACAGAGAAACCGGAATAATATTAGATCCCCGGGGGGATTTGCTTCTTGTATACTTCTTTGGGAATGGGTTCTGCCGCCAGTTCAATTTCGTTCACAACCGATACAATATACCAACGATTGTTTTTTTTGAACAGATGCCAGCTATCCAATCCCCTTTGGGGAGGTCTTTTCGAGGAGGAAACCGAGGCCTCATAAATCACATAACAGTGAGCGATATTGCCAAATTCAAAGGTTTTTATTGAAACCACTTTTTCTTTAAAACTGTTGCTTTTTGTGTCGATTTTCTTATAAAAATCATCAAAATCCTTAATAAATCCCTTTAAATCGAACTTTTTACTTTCTGTGCGGCTGGCCCTCAATACCACTACCGTATCCGCGTGAAAATGGGATTTTACATAATTCCAATCAGGCAAAGCTTGCCTGGAGAGATCGCAAAGACCATAAAATAACCAATTTAAAGGAATTTATTGGTTATCTCAAGGGAGTATCAGAGGAGATTGGCTTGA
>CBFDCH010000657.1:0-1957 GCA_965603235.1 uncultured bacterium
CCTCTTTTTACAGAATTTTAAGTATCCCCTGTTCGGCGCGATGGCCATCATCATTTCAATTATTTCTACCTTTGTACTGATGTATTTTTTGAAGGTGAATGTCAACATCATGTCACTCGGCGGACTGGTGCTGGGAGTGGGCATGTTTGTGGACAATTCAATCATTGTCATTGAATCGATCTTCCGTCACCGCACGGACGGAGGCCTGGTAGAGTCCGTGATCAAGGGTACCAAAGAGGTGGCTGGCGCCATCACGGCTTCCACCTTTACTACTATCTCTATTTTTTTACCAGTCATTTATCTCTATGGTATTACCGGCAAACTCTTTAAAGATCAGGCCCTGACCGTCTCGTTTTCCCTGATCTCCTCTTTAATTGTTGCTATTACCCTGCTCCCTACCCTCTCAGCCATTACCTTTAAGGCGGTCTTTAATTCAGATTTTTTTGAAAAAAAAGAGGAGGGGAAAACAAAGCGAAAATGGTACCAATTCCCGGCCATGGGACTGAATTATACTTTGATGTTTATTTTTATGATTCCCGGATACATCATTTATTTCATACTGGCCGGTATTATCATGTTCTTTTATTCCATTTTTAAATACATGGGACGGTTTTTTAACCTTTTTTTAAAGCCAACCTACAAAGCGTTTAACAAAATCTATGACCACTTTGACCACTTATACCACCAGGTCCTGCAAAAAGTGCTGGACAGGAAGCGCATCGCCGTATTTCTCAGCCTGTTCATCCTTGCCTGCATTTTCCTCACCTTCTCCATGCTAAATAAGGAGTTATTGCCCGCTCCGGACAGCTCCAAGTTCGAAGTAAAAGCCAAAACCGCCCCGGTTTACGGTTTTGAAGAGACCGATTCCATTGCCAGCCGCATTGAAAAAGAACTGCTGGCCATCAAGGGCGTGGAGTATGTGTTCACTGAAACCGGTTTTGATCCCAAAACAATCAGCACCGAAGACATTTCTGTCAATAACATGAGTTTTCTTCTTCGCTGTCAGGAAGCAGACCTGTGCGATCAGATCATGGAAATTTCCAGAGGTATTATGGAGCGCTACAAACGGGAGGATGTGGAGAGTTTTTCGATTCAGCTGGAGAAAAATTCCCTGTCACAATATCTGGCAACCTCGGGTGACAATTTTAAGATCAAGGTATTTTATGAAAGTATTGAACGGGGCCGCCAAGCGGTTGCCGGGATTCTGGAAAAAGTTAAAACCCTGGAAGGCCTGAAGGATATAACCACAAATACATCGGCCGGCAAACCCCTCTTTGCCATAAAATTTAAGGAAGAGTTATTGAAAAAGCTGAATATTCCCAAGAGTGCAGTGGCCGGATTTATCCGCCAGGCAGTACGTGGACAAAATGCCGGGGAATTGAAAAAAACCTTAAAAAATTATGACATTTACGTCCGTGTACCTCTGGTTGGCATCATGGATGTGACCCAGTTGCTGGCTCTGCCGGTTACCATCAACAGCAGCACCTACTACGTATCAGATTTGATTGATTTCAGGGAACTACCCTCCATCAAAGAAATTTCCCGGGAATCTCAAGAGCGTTTCTTCCTTATCTCAGGCAATGTAAAGGGAAATAAACTCAATGCGCTCATCAATCGAGCCACTCAACGACTTGAGCAAATTGAAACGCCCCCCAATACCCGTTTTACATTCTCCGGTGAAGAGGAGGAGCGTAAAAAAGCATTTGACTCTCTGAACCAGGCGATTCTGCTGGCTATAATCCTGGTATACATGGTCATGGCTGCAAAGTTTGAGAATATCGTACAACCCATTATTATCATGTTCACCGTGCCTATGGGACTGGTCGGCGCATTTCTCTTTTTGCTCATTACCGGCAACTCGTTGAACATCATCTCCGGTATCGGCCTCATGGTTTTAATCGGCATAGGGGTGAATGATGCCATTGTCAAGGTGGAGTACTCAAACCAATTGCGCCGC
>CBFDCH010000658.1:0-1955 GCA_965603235.1 uncultured bacterium
ATGGGGGATGTGCTGGACCATGAACTCTTGATTTCCGCAGACCATTACCTGCCTGTGGATAGCGGCTTAATACCAACCGGAAAACCGGCCACAGTGGTCAATACTGCCATGGATTTTACATCTCCACACCCTATTGGAGCACGCATTGCTCAGGTACAGGGGGGGTATGATCACAACTATGTGCTCACTCTATATAACGGCAAACTGCGGCAGGTGGCCCGGGTACGCGGTACAAAGAGTGGTATCCGCATGTTTGTATTCACCACAGAACCGGGCCTACAATTTTATTCAGGCAACTTTCTGGATGGCAGTCTTAAGGGTAAAAGGGGTGTTTTTTATCAAAAGCACGCGGGATTATGCCTGGAGGCCCAACACTTCCCTGATTCGCCAAATCAGCCCGATTTCCCCAACACCATTTTGAAGCCAGGGGAGATTTACAGCCAGACCACGGTTTACCGCTTCGGTAATTAAGGTTTCTCCAAAATTTTGCCACCTATGGTTTTCCGCTGCCACTGTTCCCCGAATTCCAGATGCAGTATCTTAAATTCAACTTTATCCTTGATCCTGCCTGCTGACAGCGCCAATTCCAGGTCAGTATACAGATGCAGAGCAGTATTACCCTTGCCCCAAACCACCAGCTGGAATCCGTCCTGATAAAGCTTAAACTGCTCGATAATGGGTCCGCTGCAGGAATCACCGGGTTGAAGATTCCTTTTTACCAGGGGGTAAAGGTAACCGGATAGGGGCACATCAATTTGCACTGCTTGCTTCTCTTTGGTTATCTTTTGTGTATGGATAGATGCCGGGTGCTGCAGAACAGTGTTGTCCGGTACTATCCTGAGGGTGTAGCCTGCCAGGTTGCAGCAAACGGCTGTAACCTGCAATTTCTGAGGCAGCCGCTGAAAATCCAGGTTGAGATAACCGCTGCCCGCACGCAGGTTTTTTACCTGCAGAAACGGCCAATGAAGGGGAAAAGAGGGTTTCAATTCAATTGTTTTTGTTATGGCGTTGGCTGAATACCCCAGCAGTCCTTTGACAAATGCGGAAATGGTGTTGCCGCTCGACCAGATCTGATTGGGCACACTCTGGTCCAGAGGTGTATAGAGGTCGCCGGAAAGTAATTCTGTGGCTGCACCCATGTCAAAATCACTGACCAGCCCCAGGTTGCCCATCAGCAGCGTGAAGGCGTGAAAGGGATTGCCACTCTGATACAGGGCCCAGGAGGCGAAGCCGCTGAGAAAAGGCCACACCGCACCGTTGTTATAACTGGTGTGTTTATAATAGCTGGAGCGGCTGCTTAAAAAGCGGGTGCCCCAGTCTGCCGACAGGTGGGGCGAAGCGATCAGCCGCTGGGCCCGGCTGCTTCTCTCGGCGTCCATGGCCTGCAGGCACATGCCTATGGCCGGCCAAATAGTGATTTCCGCGATTTGCTCTCCTCCCTGCTTCACAGCATAGGCGTAATATTGTTTGTCCTCCATCCAGAACAGTTTCTCCAGCTCTTTGCTTGCTTTGCCCGCCATTTTTTTGGCCAGGGCGGCTTGCCGCTTGTTTGCCAATAAAGAGTAGATATTGGCCAATCCCTGCCAGGCCTTAACCGACAGGGAAGCCAGCAGAATATCGGTTTTCATCTTCTGACGCAGGGGCCCGGTTTCCGAAGCCCCGGTGCCGGCCAGCGGTGTGTCCACAATGCCGTCACCATTTTCATCGCTGGCCGACATCCATGACATACACTTGCGGATCTTTTTTTGATATTTTGCTAGTATTTCCATATCCCCGGTACGCCTTACATAGTGGTCCAGAAAGGTTAAAAAGTAGAGGGTAGTGTCACCGTGAAAATAGGCAAATCCAAAATCTTTAAACCAGCGTATAAAACCTGCGCCCTGGGAGAGCTCATGCATGATCTTGCCGTCCTGGCGCTGATATTTAAAGAGAAATTCTAGTTCTTTGCGGGCGCC
>CBFDCH010000659.1:0-1947 GCA_965603235.1 uncultured bacterium
TTAGATAAAAGAGGAAAAAATGAAACAAGGGCCAACAATATACAAATCCAAAAACAAGATACGGGTGGCAACCGCAACATCACTCTTTGACGGGCATGATGCTGCTATAAATATCATGCGCCGGATCATTCAGGCTTCAGGCTGTGAAGTGATTCATCTGGGTCACAACCGATCGGTGCAGGAGATTGTTGATTGTGCCATTCAGGAGGATGCGCAGGCCATTGCCCTCACTTCCTACCAGGGCGGCCACAATGAGTTTTTAAAATATATGTATGATCTATTGCAGCAAGCCGGGTGTGCCCACATCAAGGTATTTGCCGGCGGCGGCGGTGTAATCCTGCCCGATGAGATCAAGGACCTTGAAGCTTATGGAATATGCAAAATCTACTCTCCCGATGATGGACGTCACATGGGTCTGCAGGGTATGATCAATGATATGTTGTCAAAGTGTGATTTTCCTACCGGCACACCGCTGACAGACGAGATAAAGCGCCTGGAGAAGAGAGAACCTCAAGCGATTGCCCGCCTGATATCCGCGGCTGAAAATTTTCCGGAAGAATCCAAAGAGGTGTTTGCGCAGATAAAAAAAATAAAGGAAAAGAGTCAGTCGCCGGTACTGGGTATAACCGGCACCGGCGGATCAGGTAAATCGTCTCTGGTGGATGAACTGGTGGCCAGATTTTTAATCGATTTTGATGAAAAATCGGTTGCCATTATTTCAGTCGATCCTTCAAAACGAAAAACCGGCGGCGCCCTCTTATGCGACCGCATCCGCATGAATTCCATAAATCATCAACGGGTCTATATGCGTTCCCTGGCTACCCGTCAATCCAACCTGGCCCTCTCCCAATATGTACAGGAAGCCCTTGATATTGTTAAAGCGGCCAGATTTGACCTGATCATCCTGGAAACATCGGGGATCGGTCAATCCGATACAGAGATTATTGATTTTTCTGACCTATGTCTCTATGTTATGACCCCGGAGTATGGGGCCGGAACCCAGCTGGAAAAAATTGACATGCTCGATTTTGCGGATGTGATTGCTATTAACAAGTTTGATAAACGGGGGGCGGATGATGCCTTGCGCGATGTTCGTAAGCAGTACAAGCGCAACCACAATTTGTTTGAAATAAAGGATGAGGATCTGCCGGTTTATGGATCCATGGCCTCTCATTTTAATGATCCGGGCATCAATCAACTCTACCTGGCGGTGTTTGAACATTTGTATGCCAAAACAGGCATTGACATGCGTCCACAGCCGAGAATCGACCGCCGCGTGGTTGACCGTATGTTTGTTATTCCCACCAAGAGGGAACGGTACCTCTCGGAGATCGCTGAAACCATTCGCCTCCATAATGAATGGGTGCAACAACAAGCGGACCTGGCCCAAAAGATGTATGGAATAAAAAAATCGCTGGAGGTCATTGAACAGAATGGTGACAACAGTGACCAGGAAGTGGGAGACAAATTAAGGGATATGTACCTGCAATTGGAAAAAGAGCTTGAACCGGTAAATAGGGAAATCCTGCAATCCTGGGAAAATAAGGTAAAAATGTATAAGGCGGATGAATTTATTTACCAGGTCAGGGGTAAGGATATTTGTGTAGACACCCGTCAGGAATCTCTGGCACACTCCAGGATAGCAAAAATTTGCCTGCCAAAATACCAGGCCTGGGGAGATTTGTTGACCTGGAACCTGCAGGAAAATGTTCCAGGAGAATTCCCCTATACTGCCGGTGTTTTCCCCTTTAAACGGGAGGGAGAAGATCCCACCCGCCAATTTGCCGGTGAAGGAGGACCTGAACGGACCAACAGGCGTTTTCACTATCTCTGCTACGAACAGCCTGCTGTCCGCCTCTCCACTGCCTTTGATTCGGTTACTCTTTATGGTGAGGATCCCCATACACGCCCCGATATATATGGCAAAATTGGTAATTCCGGAGTCTC
>CBFDCH010000660.1:0-1946 GCA_965603235.1 uncultured bacterium
CGCCAAACATGCCAACATTGCCGCTGCACCAGGCCTGAGATCCCAACCACTCGGTGATTTCCCGGGCATCCAGGCTCTCCTGCTGGGTCCATATTCCCTGCCAGGTGCCGTGTGATGCTCCTGACCCGCGCACATCCACGGCTGCCATTACGTAACCGTGTTTCAACAGTTTTTGAATATAGGGAATGTCGGCCAGGCTATGTACGCGGCCATTGCGCACCACAGCCCTGCGGCAGCTTGTGTGGGTCCAGATAACCGGAAGTTTCTCAGTGGCCACCTGACCATTCCTGGCCGGCCGGATGATATCCATGGCCAGCTTGATCCA
Organism: uncultured bacterium; assembly: GCA_965603235.1. Taxonomy (GTDB): domain Bacteria; phylum Acidobacteriota; class Aminicenantia; order UBA2199; family UBA2199; genus CBFDCH01. Next base: position 326 of record CBFDCH010000660.1, read on the forward strand.
ATCCCGCATGGTTAAATAACGGGAGGTACGCTCCCAGGAATCGTATTTTTCCTGTGAATATCCCTTGTACTTGCCAAAAGCGGATATCTTTTCCTGTGCCAATGCTTCACCCGGGGAAAAAATGGTAAACACCAGGTATATAAACAGGGGTAAAACGTTGGCTGTGTGGAAACGGTTTTTTTCTATTTTAGTAATGGACATGGTCCCTTTCCTCCGCTGATATGGTAGTTTTTTGCTCATATTTTGTCAAACATAGAAACAATATGCTCAGAAATTCAATGTTGCCAGGATGACCCAATCCTATCTTGATTTATACGCACGGATGCTTAAAAAAAAATGTTGACAATTCGATGTTCTTTTCGGCTTCCATAAAATTTAAGGTTGAAAAAAGAATCAGGATCAATTAATATTTTATTGGTGTTGGGTAAGGAGAAACCATGAAAAAATTATTGGGACTTGTTGTCATAATTGTGATTGGCGTTGTAGTTTATAACACCATGAGCCAACCCAAGACGGAAGAGGCCCTGGCAATCCAGGAAATGCGCCAAGAATTCAAAGAAGCTCAGCAATTACTCAGAAACGCCGAACGCTCGGCTGCCACATCCGGTATTGATACCACCTCACAGGCGGAAACTGCTGTGGAGCAGGTTAAAAAAATCAAACAGAAGTTGAATACCCTGCTGAACAAACTGGAAGAGGATGCTGATATTAAGCGGGCGGAAAAATTATTGGATGAGATTAACCTTTGGCAGCGAAAAAATCCTTCATAATTCTTGGATTCATTTTTCTGGTATATTTTTTAATATTTTTATCAGTTTGTTGAAATACCGTTTGCCCAAAACTCTTTGACTTCGTGTATCAAAATGTATGCCATCCATTGTAGTCAGCTCCCTGGATGAAACACAGGCAGTTTGGGGGATTGATTTGGCTAATTTCATTAAACCTGTGTTAAATCTCTCTATTGCAGATAATTTCCTTTTTTTTGCATTTGTTTGATCGGGGTACGCCAGTTGTCCAAAAACAAAAGGGAGATATGGAAGGTTCAAATCTTTGCGGTAATTTTCAATGATACTTGTCAATTGTTTTTTATATCTGTTAAAGTCCATGTAGATGTCAACTTCACCTTGATGCCAGATAATCCCTTTAATTATAACTTGCTTTTCTACTTTTTTTACTGCTTCAATAGAAGCCTGATACAGTTTTAATTTTTTCCTGTTTTTCTGCCATTGGCTTATAAAGGAGCCTCCCCTGGCATAACATACAATACCAATTGGGACGCCTGGATTGGCTTTTTGATATTCCTTGGCAAATGATGGCCCACAGTTTAGCTTTTGCCGGTCCAACCTCAGGCGGTACTTTGAATAACGGTTGTAGGGCACACTGGCGGGTTCCCATTTATGCTTGTTATTTAAAAGATAGACATTTTTAATTAACTCCCTGTCTTGTTTTTCAATCGGAGCATGTCCCACCATGTTGGATTGTCCGATTAACAAAAAGAGATGCATTTTTTGTTGATTTTGTTTAGTCATTATGGTGTTGCTGCATAAAATTATCATCACCAGTAGTAATACAAAGAATCCTGGTATGTTTGATAACTTTTTCATCTCATCCTTTCCCTTCT
>CBFDCH010000661.1:0-1933 GCA_965603235.1 uncultured bacterium
AAAAAAGGATTAACCATCCAATTCAGACCGATAAGAATAAATGATGAAAGTTTGATCAAAGATCTCTTTTACTCATTATCCGACAAAAGCCTGCAGCGCAGATTCATGTCCTCCCGCAGGGATATCCCCCATAAAATGAGGCAGGACTTTGTTGTCATTGACTATACAATTGAAATGGTGATTCTGGCCTCAATAGAAGAAAATGGCAAAGAGATCGCTGTGGGCATGGGCCATTTCATTAAAGATACAAATACCCATACTGCTGAAGTCGCGTTTACAGTTCGTGATGAGTTTCATGGCAGGGGAATTGCCACAGAACTACTCTCATACCTGACATTGTTGGCCCGGAACGAGGGATTATACGGCTTTACTGCAGAGGTGCTTGTGGAAAACCGACCCATGTTGAAAGTGTTTGAAAAGATGGATTTTGACATGCAAAGAAAAATTGAAGACGGAGTCTACCACCTTTTAATGAGATTTGGAGAAAAAAATGGGAAAGAATAATTTTTCCCCCATGAAATTTCTATTTGAACCACAGAGTGTGGCAATCATTGGCGCATCCCACAGTAAAGGCAAAATCGGACATACCATGGTGCATAATATTATTAGCGGTGGCTATCAAGGTGAGGTTTATCCGGTAAATCCCCGGGGTGGGGAAATATTGGGTAAAAAAGTATTTGCCTCTATCGGGGACATACCCGGGACGATTGATCTGGCAACCATAACGGTACCGGCCAAATATGTACTCTCAGTAGTGGAAGAGTGTGCCGCCCAAGGTGTTAAATTCATTCAAATTATCACCTCTGGTTTTTCTGAAGTGGGCAATAGCGAAGAGGAACAACGTATCGTCAACACTGCCCGCCAGGGAGGTATGCGTATATTGGGCCCCAATATTTTCGGACTTTTTGCAGCCTCATCATCGTTGAACGCCACCTTCTCTGCATCCACCGTTAAGTCCGGCCATGTGGCTATTTTAACTCAGAGCGGCGCGTTGGGCATTGCCATGATCGGTAAAACAGCGGTGGATAATATGGGATTATCCGCTATTGTCTCCACAGGAAACAAATGTGATATTGATGAGAGTGACCTGCTCAATTACCTGGTCCCCCACCAGGACACCAAGGTTATCCTGATGTACATAGAAGGGGTAAAAAACGGTTCGCGATTAATCGAGACATTAAAGTGGGCCTCCAGAAAAAAACCCATTATCGTGATAAAATCGGGCCGGTCAAAGAGAGGTGCTCTGGCAGCAGCTTCACACACAGGCTCCCTGGCAGGATCAGATGAGATATTTGAGGCCATTATGCGCCAATGTGGTGTATTGCGGGCTGAAACCATTGAAGAAGCATTCAACTGGTGTAAATTTCTGGCCTACAGCCCTCTGCCCAACGGGGATAAAACAGTCATTGTTACCAATGGCGGTGGAGTGGGTGTTCTGGCCACTGACGCCTCGGAAAAATTTGACATCCAGTTGTATGATAACCAGGAGGTTTTAAGGGATGTTTTTGCAGCAGCCACTCCGTCATACGGTTCAACAAAAAATCCGATTGATATTACAGGGGGCGCCACATCGGACAATTACATTGCTGCCCTGACAGCCCCTGCCAAAAGCCAGCATATCGACTCTACTATTGCTCTTTATTGTGAAACATCAACCTTTGATTCCGATAATCTGGAATCAATGATCAAAGATACTTATCAGCAGCATATATCTGCCGGTAAACCGATCTCCTATGCCATTGTGGGAGGCGAGGAGGTGGAATCGGCCATGGTCAATCTAAAACGGGCCAATATCCCCGTTTTCGCCGATGTGTATGATTCCGTATCCGTCCTGGGAGTCGCTTACCGCTACCAGCGTTATCTGTCAGAGGGGGAGGTGAAAGGTGAAGAGGCCGAAATTGATTTGGCCGCTATTAACCAGGTTGTCAACAAT
>CBFDCH010000662.1:0-1901 GCA_965603235.1 uncultured bacterium
TGTTTGAAACAATGGACTTCAGCCGGGTGGCCCACCTCAAACAGATATCTCATTTTTTCATCAGGATTTTGGCCGCCTGTGCTTTTGTCTGAGTGAGCAGCAGTGAGTTGTAATAGTCATTGCTGGCCAACAATTGCTGATGGCTGCCCACTGCCAATAGACGTTTTTCGTTTAACAGCAGGACCCGGCTGGTATGATTTACCGTAGACAAGCGGTGGGTGACCACAAACAGGGTTTTTTTCTTAATTAAAGCGGGCAGGGACTTAAAAATTGTGCCCTCAACAATATGGTCCAGGGCGGATGTGGGCTCATCCAGGATGTAGATGTCAGGGTCTTTTATCAGGGCCCGGGCCAGAGCCAGGCGCTGTCTCTGTCCGGCTGAAAGGTTGATCCCTTTTTCACCCAGTTTTTCGCGGTATTGATGGGGCAAATGGCTGATAAAATCATGGATGCCGGCGATTTTGGCCATTTTTATGACTTCCCGGTCAGTGGCATCTTTGCTGCCATATTTGAGGTTGTCAATAATGGTTCCGGATAAGATATAGGGGTTTTGGGATAAGTAACCGATCCGTTTGCGCAGGCTGCTCAGGTTGTAAGCGGAGAGGGGTAAATCATCGTAATAAATTTCTCCCTCCTGGGGCTTATAAAAACTGAGGAGAAGGCTGATAAGGGTGGTTTTACCCACACCACTGGGTCCCACGACTGCGATCCATTCGCCTGGTTTGACTTTAAAGGAGATTTCCTCCAACACCATTTCCTTACCATCATAAGAAAAGGTGACATCCTTAAATTCAACCTCTCCCCGCAGTTTTTCAGCAACCTGCCCCTGGTCCAGGTTCTCTTCCGGTACAATATCAAAGAGCGCGGACACCCTTTCCAGGGAGGCCAGGGCGCCCTGGAGTTGAATATTGGCAGTGGCCAGGAAGTGGGCCGGGCCATACACATATCCCATATAGGATTGGAAGGCCAGCAATGATCCAAGGCTCCACTGATCAGTGATAATCCAGTATGCGCCGGCCAGCAATACCAGGAGGCGGGCAACATCTGGAAATATACCCACAGTCAGGTTGGCCAGGGCACTGACAGTGCGTTGTTCCATGCCAATGTGAAAGGCCTGGCGCAGCTGGTTCATGATTTTTTTTGCCGTCCGTTTTTCAGAAGAAAATGCCTTGATCAAAGAGGTGGTGGAAAGGGATTCTTCCATGGCGCGGGATATATTGGCATTTTGTTCCATGCTGTGGTGGCTGAGGATACGGATTTTGCGGGCAAAAAAATTGATCAGAATCACCAGGGCTGGCAGGATAAGGACAACCACCAGGGCCAGCTGCCATTTGAGGTAAAAGAGGAAAACAATGCCGCCCAGTAATTGGATGATGGATGCCACGATATTGACCAGGGTGGAGGAAAAAAACCAGCGCAAACCCTGAACATCGGAGAGCAAGCGTGACATCAGGTAGCCGGTCTCTTTGCTGTCAAAAAATGCTTTGGGGGCTCGCAGGGTATGGCTGAGCAGCTTGTCCTGGACATCCAGGATCACAGTTTGTTCAAAACGGGCAAAATAAAAGGATTGAAAGGTAGAGAGCAGCTTTGCAGTCAGTTTGATCCCGGCCATAATGACAATGGTGATAATTAAAAACTGCAATTGTTTGTTGAGGATAACTTTATCGATCAGGAAGCGAGTGATCAGTGGGATGGGAAAATTGATTAAAGTTGCTGATAAAATGATAACGGCGCCGATCAATCCCTTACGCCAGTGTTTTAGAAAAAAAGGATGCAGGTTGTGCAGGTTTTTTTTAAAACCTGAGATACTTTTCTCTTTTGAGATTGGATCCTTGGGGAATTGGCGTTTTAATGCCTCCTTGAAATAAGAAAACCAGGATTTCATTGCTTAATTATACAAT
>CBFDCH010000663.1:0-1890 GCA_965603235.1 uncultured bacterium
TGTGGATGGAAATCCGGTAATCAATCAATATACCGCCTGGAAAGATCTGCCGGCCAGCACACCGCTTTCAGATAAAATGAGTAAAGAATTGAGCAAATGGGGATTCAAATTCAGGGGCACCACCATATGTTATGCATTTATGCAGGCCATCGGCATGGTCAATGATCACGAAGCCTCCTGTTTTCGCCATGCACAATTGGCGGTGAGGAAATAAAATGAAAAAAAAAGTCGCCATCTTCTGCAGTGTTTTATTTTTATCTTTAATGTTATCGGCTGTTGATTCCGTTACCCGCATTGCCTTCCTGGGCACAGGAAATCCCAATCCCGATCCCAGGCACTCAGGTATCTCAGTGGCTATCATTGTCAATGATGTTTCATATATTGTTGATTTTGGCCCTGGGCTGGTCCGCCAGGCGGCTGCCCTGACACCCGATTATGGGGGAAAAATTAAAGCATTGGAGATGAAAAATCTGAAACTGGCCTTTTTAACCCACATCCACTCGGACCACACCACCGGTTATGCGGATCTCATCCTGGCCCCATGGGTGATGGGCCGTAATGAACCCCTGCAGGTGTATGGCCCTGAGGGGATAAAAGCAATGACCCACCATATCCTAGAGGCTTACAAGGAGGATATAAATGTAAGGTTGTACGGATTGGAACCAGCCAACAACCAGGGCTGGCGGGTGCAGGCTCATGAGATAAAAGAAGGGCTGATTTATAAAGACAACCAGGTGACGGTGGAAGCCTTTCGGGTGACTCACGGCAGCTTTCACAATGCTTTTGGTTTTAAATTCATTACACCGGACCGTACCATTGCCATTTCCGGTGATACCAAGCCCTGTGACAACCTGGTAAAAAAATGCCAGGGAGTTGATGTGCTGATTCATGAAGTTTATTCGGCCGAAACCTTTAAAAAACGCACGCCTTTCTGGCAAAAGTATCACAAACAATTCCATACATCCACCACTGAACTGGCTCAGATCGCCAACCAGGTTAAACCCAAATTGTTGATTTTATACCATCAGCTTTATTGGGGAGTCACAGATAAGGATTTAGTGGATGAGATCGCCACTATCTATAAAGGCAGGGTGGTCTCCGCCCAGGATCTTGGTTTATATTAAGCGGATCTATTCCTGGTAATACGCACTAACCGCAGCACGATCTGGATTTCTGGTCAGCGCAGCCGCAGGTGGGTTCGGTACCCTTGAGAGCGCCTGCAATAATACCAGCCGCACAACCGACGCCGCTCTGAACAGTGATGGCCTCAAATGGACAATTTTGTGAACAGGCGCCACATTCCATACAGGCATCACGGTCAATAATTTTTGCCTTTTTGTTTTCCAGGACAAACACGGCATGGGGGCATACCTCGATACACATGCCACACCCGGTACATTTATCTTCCAACAGGTCTAAGGTGACAACATTTTTTAGATAGTAGTTTTTTTTCATCATACGCTCCAATTAAATAAAGCGGCTGGCCAGCCAAAGAACCAGGCCAACCAGCGCCCCTGATATTTGTATGGGGATGGCGATCTTCATCTCTTTTTTCACTCCTGACAGTGAGGTAAAGGTTGATGATCCGGTGAAATTGAGAGTCGCAAATGATGAGAGGGCAAGGATCAGTAACAGCCAGGAGAGGTGTTCGATAAAATGAGATCCCGTGAGTTGCATGAAATAGGCCGGGATAAATACTAGAAGACCACTAAAAACACCTTTGATGGAAAAACTGCGAGCAGGCAGCCAGGGAAGCAGGAGAGGTGCTAATACTGTCCCGCTTATAAAAGCCAAAAAAAGATTAATGGTTGAAAAAAGTCCAACACTTAATATTCACTTTACAGAATACCCGCCGGACTTCAGACCTGATAAAAGTAAAAATGGCAGCAG
>CBFDCH010000664.1:0-1873 GCA_965603235.1 uncultured bacterium
GCCACAACCAGGCTTATTGCCGTGGCAAAATAAGCAACGAGCAAGGCAAAAAATGTACCGACAAAGGAGATGATAATAGCGATTCCCCCGATTCCCAAAGGAATGCCAAATAGTCCGATTAAAATGCCGCTGAGTATGTAGAGGGGAAGGTTCTTCTCTCTGCCCATTTTCACCATCTTGTCGGGCATTTTTTTACTGAAAGCGGCAGAGGGTTCTCCCAGTTTTTTCAGTACATCCAGTATCCGGTCAACCTTATCTTCAATCGGACTCTGATTGTACGATTCGAAAATATGGGATTCAATTTCCTTAATCATTTCATCTTTGTCGTCTTCCGGAAGTCCTTTTAAATTTTCTTTGAGACGCGCGGTATAATCCTGGATGATTTTTGTGACTGTCTCTGGATAATTATTTTTCATAATGACCCTCCTTTTTAACCTTGATAGGTTTGGCTTTTTTGCCCTCTTTTTTTAAGGGTTTATTGATATTGTCGACCATCACTGTTAATTTCGCGAACTCCTCGCTTAACCGGGCGAGTACACCCTTGCCCTTGGCACTTAACCGGTAGTATTTTCTGGGAGGACCCTGGTTTGACTCCACCCACTCGGTAAACACCAATTCCTCCTTTGCCAGACGGGAAAGAAGAGGATAGATGGTCCCCTCATTGATAGATACCTGGTCTCCGTTGGTTATTGATCTAATCAAGGAGTAACCATAATGGTTTTCTCTCTCCAATGTTTTTAAAATCATTAATTCAAATACTCCCTTCCTTAGTTGCTTGATTTTGTTTTCCATGTTTTCACCTTTATCAGGTACATTGTAATATATGGTATACGATTAAATCAAGTATTTGGTTTAAAAAAAAGCATGGAACTTCACTTTTTTACTCATTCATCCAACCAGATCTGAATCTCCTGGATTAAGGTTTGCAGCGTATGGGTAGATTTGCTAAAATGATACAGGTAATTTATTGGATAGACGATGAAACATAAATTTTTGATTTTAATTTCCCTGCTCCTGTTTTTCCAACCCCTGCATTCTCAGGAACGGGCCAATGTGTTGCTGGTGACCATTGATACGCTTCGTTGGGACCGTTTAAGTGTTTACAGTAAAAAGTATGTGCAAACGCCGGTCATTGACGGCGTTGCCAAAAAGGGAGCCGTTTTTCACCGGGCCTTTGCCCATACACCATTGACATTGCCGTCTCATGCCAATATTTTAACCGGGACCACTTCGCTTTATCATGGAATTTACAGCAATGTCAGTTTTGAGTTGAATGATGGTTTTGTTACGCTGGCCGAGGTTCTTAAAGACGCTCAGTATACTACCGCTGCATTTGTTGCCTCAACTGTTCTTGGCCGTCACACTGGTTTACGGCAGGGATTTGATGTGTATGATGAGCCCATTGTGAACAATGAGAGGATTGCGGGAACCATTATTCCCCGTGCCTTGCGGTGGATAGAGAGCCAGAACGGCAAATGGTTTTGCTGGCTTCACCTGTGGGACCCTCACAGCCCATATGATCCTCCTGCGCCGTTTGCAGCCCGTTTTGAGAAGGACAGGTATTCGGGTGAGGTAGCCTATTTGGATCGGGAACTGGCCGCACTCTTCCAAATGCTTGAACAGGTGAAGTACAAAAATCGAACCATTGTAATAATAACCGGGGACCATGGCGAGGGTTTGGGTGACCATGGTGAACTGGAACACGGTTATTTTACCTATAATTCAACCATTCATATCCCTCTGATCATGACCGGTCCGGATATCCCCAGGAATCAATACAGGCAACCGGTGGGTCATATTGATATTTTCCCCACTGTTTGTGACCTGGTAAGGATCAAAAAACCGGGTCATCTGAAGGGTAAATCCCTGACAC
>CBFDCH010000665.1:0-1867 GCA_965603235.1 uncultured bacterium
ATCAAATTAACAGACGGAATTTTCTCAAGAAACTAACCCGGCTGGCAGGAGGGGCTGCCGCGGCCGTAGTGTTATTACCAATCCTGGAAAATGGCAAGGCTCATGCACAGTTTGTTGAAAAGACCGATGGCCGGCTGCATACGGAATATGTCAAGTATCCCGGTGAGAGCGGCAAGATGCGGGCCTATCTGGCCAGGCCCAAAGGCAAGGCCAAGCTCCCGGCTGTTATTGTGATTCACGAAAACAAGGGTCTGCGCCCGCATATCGAGGATGTGGCCCGGCGGGTAGCGCTGGAAGGATTTGTGGCTATCGCACCGGATGCGTTGTCCCCGCTGGGTGGAACCCCTGAAGATGCAGACAAAAGCCGCACCGTGATGCGTGAACTGGACCGGCAAAAAACCCAAAAGGATTTTATCGCCGCGGTCAAATATCTTAAGACCAACCCCCAGACCACAGGCAAGGTTGGCTGCATGGGATTTTGCTGGGGAGGCGGCATGACCAACCATCTGGCAGTCAATTGTCCTGAATTGAATGCAGCCGTACCCTTTTACGGCCGTCAGCCCAAGAGCGAGGAGGTCGGCAAGATTAAAGCGGCCATGCTCTGTCACTATGGCGGTACTGACAAACGGGTCAATGCCGGTATTGAGGCCTTTGAGGAAGCGATGAAAACGGCAGGTGGAGACTATAAAATTTATGTTTACGAAGGGGCTGCCCATGCATTTTTTAACGACACCAATCCGCAGCGTTATCACAAAGTCGCGGCACAATTGGCCTGGAAACGGACCGTGGCCTTTTTTAAGAAAAAACTGACAGGATAAACTGAAAACTTTTACTGAGAATGGCTCTGCCACTCTGCGGCCACTGTTTTAATAAAAGGCTGGCAATGATTAAAAAATTGTTTGTAAGCGGCGCATAGATAGTTTAATCCCTCTTGCCCATCCGTTGTCTTTACAAAACGATTTTTTGGGCAGCCGCCATTACACATACTCCTCACCTCGCACTCAAGGCAGTCACTGGGCAGGGTGTCGAGCTTGGCTCTGCCAAAGGCCCTTTGGGCCGCACCTGCCAGCAATTTCCCCAGGGGGGCCTCGATGATATTTCCCAGATAATGGTCTTTATCCACATAGTGGTCACAACAATGGCTTCTTCAAAAATCTGGATTTTGATTTCACCGATATCAAGACTGTGCCACTCGTCAAATATTGTGGTTAAGAAGCGGCCAAAAGCCTCGGCCGGAACAGAGGACGGGCTGACCCCCCCGCCCTGCTGCTGCTCCACCAGCGGCAAAAAACTGATATAAGGGGCCTTTATCTGTTTAAAAAAGCAGTAGACTTCCGCCGGGAATTGAACATTGCGGTCATTGACAACACAGAGTATATCAGGATTGATACCAAATTGCCGCAGCAATTCGTAACCGCGCATGGTTTGTTCAAAGGTGCCATTGCCCTTATGGTCCGTACGGTAGCGGTCATGCAATCTTTGCGGGCCATCCAGGCTCAAGCCAACCAAAAAGCGGTGGTCAGCCAAAAAGCGGCACCACTCCCTGTCAAGCATTGAGCCATTGGTCATCATGCCATTGATGATCTCCTGATCCGCTGGCTGGTGTTTTTGCTGCAGACGCGCCACCTGGCGGAAAAAATCGATGCCCGCAAGGGTGGGTTCGCCGCCGTGCCAGGAAAAACGGATATCGGGCTCTGTACACGCTTCAATATGCTGCACAATGTATTCCTCCAGCACAATTTCCGGCATGCGGAATGATTGTACCTGAGGATAGAGATCCTTTTTTTTCAGGTAGTAACAATAATGGCAGCCAAGGTTGCAGGTGGCGCCAACCGGTTTCACAAATACCTGAAACATCAGGCGAACC
>CBFDCH010000666.1:0-1865 GCA_965603235.1 uncultured bacterium
ATGAAAACGTGGTGGGCGACAATCCCGGCCGTCTTGCCAAGGCCATAGACCGAGATGTTGAAGCTGTGGATCTGAAGGGTGATTTTTTCAAAAATCCCCGGGAGTATGTGGCCAATCTCAGGCAGTTTGCCAATTCACTACTGATTACCGGTAAGATAAATATTGATATAAAAAAGAGGAGTATCATCAAAGATTTTAGGGATCCCAGCGGTAAAAACAGCCGTCGTTTCGTCTCCATCCAGCATTGGAATATGGCAGCTAATATTGCCCTGATTGAATCTGAAACGGGAAAAGTCATCTTTGAACAAAAGTTTACTGAGAAAAAATCGGATGTAGACCCCAATGACGCCCTTTTCACCTTTGAAGGAATGTTTTACCGTGTGATGGAGAAGGTCATCAAGAATTTCCAAAAAGCGAAACAAATCCAAAAAAGAATTTTGTTGAAAAGATAGAGGAAAAATGGGACGCAAAAAAATTATCTATATGTTAATGTTTGGCATTTTATTGCCATCGGTTATTTTTTGCCAGTACAACATGTGGTATTACGGCAAAAATAAAGTCATGCAGCAGAGTTTTGACTGGAGTTATGTCTCCACACCCCACTACCGGATTTATCACTACACTCGAAACAAGGAGCTGGTAAAAAAGGTAGCCGAGGCAGCGGAAATCGCTTATGCGAATATATCCAGATACCTGAATTTAAAAATTAAGAGAAAAATCCCCCTGATATTCTACATAAATCATATTGACTTCGAACAAACCAACATCATGGGTTATGTACCGCCAGGGGTTATAGCGTTTGCCCAATCCAGCACTTACCGCGTGGTGATTCAGGGAGATGCATCCATCGATGAGTTGGCCCGTACCATTACCCATGAGATGGGACACATTTTTGAGTATGAATCAATCGGTTACCGGGGAGCTAGAATCTCCCGTCCCCCCATGTGGGTTATCGAAGGATTTTCCGAATTTGTCACCCATCATTGGGATCATTTCGCCGAACTCACTGTCAGGGACGCTATCCTCACCGAACGGATACCCCAGATGAACAAAGCTGGGCGTCTCCAGGGCCCCGGCCTAAGTCAACGGGTTCTATGGTACGATTTTGGCCACCTGGCCTATGAATTTCTTGATACCAAATTCGGCCGCCGGGGCATTCAAAAATTGCTCGGTTCACTCAGAGGAGGCTCTTTCTTCAGCGGAGGGGGAAACCTGGTGAAGCGGGTTTTTGACTATTCACCCAAAGAGTTTAATTTTGAATTCGGCAGGTATGCCAGAGAGAAATATAAACAATTTCTGTTCCGGGAAAATCCCGAAGATTACAGCATCCGTATTGGTCCCGATTTACCATTTGCCTACTCATTCTCCCACCAGATTTCCCCATCCGGAGAGTTGCTGGCAGCCCTCACTTACAATATAAAAAACTATGATCTGGATTTTGTATTGATCTCCTTGAAGGATGGAAAAATCATCAAAAACATTACTCCAGGCTACAGTGCCCAATACGACAGCATAAATCTGCGCTTTAATCCAACGGACGGCAACTCCTTTTGCTGGAATAAAGAGAGTGATACCATCGCTTTTTTTGCCCGTAAAGAATTCATCAATTATCTGGTATTGCTGGATGTAATGAGTGGAAAAATTTTAAAGAGGATTAAAATTGAAAAGATCCAGGAACCGACCTCCCCCAATTTCTACAAGGATAGCCGCACCCTCTATTTTACCGGTCAGTATGAGACCACGTCAAAAATTTATTCAATGAACACGCAAACCGGGAAAATTACTTCCCACTCAGATAACCAACTTCACATTAAAGGAATCGGTATGTCTGCAGACGGGAAAAAAATTGTCTTTTCAGCCAAGGC
>CBFDCH010000667.1:0-1833 GCA_965603235.1 uncultured bacterium
AGCTCCACAAATGGATCTATCCTCAATTTACTCAGAGATGAGATGTTGATAGAGAGTTGATAATAAAATAAGGGGATTCTGGTGGGATTAAATTGAAGAGTACCTGTCATTTTGGTATAATCAAACCATGAAAACTAACAAGTCAATTAAAACAATTTTTTTATTTGTTATGTTGTGTGTTACCGTTGTGTTTTTTGTTAACTGTGGAGCAAAAGGAGAGAAACAAGACAGTCAACCAGCAGTGGCAAAAGGTACAACTGGTTCTGGGAATCCTTTCTTTGAAGAATGGAAAACACCCTTTGGTGTGCCGCCCTTTGAACAAATCAAAGATGAGCATTTTATGCCTGCCTTTAAAAAGGGAATGGAAATTGAGGTCAAGGAAGTGGATGCCATTGTCAACAACAGTGAGAAGCCAACCTTTGACAACACCATTAAGGCCATGGAAAAGACCGGCGAATTGTTAAGCAAGGTTTCTCGGGTATTTTTCCATTTGAACGGCGCTGATACCAGTGACGCCCGCAGAGGGATTGCTAAAGAGGTCACCCCGCTGCTGAGCAAACACAGGAATGCGATTGCTTTAAACGAAAAGTTGTTCCAGCGGATCAAAGCTGTCCATGAACAGAAAGACAAACTGAAACTGGATCTTGAAGAGAATAAGCTGCTGGATGAAACCTTCAAAGGATTTGTCAGAAGTGGTGCCAATCTCAAGCCGGAAGACAAGGAAAAAGTAAAAAAGATTAATGAAGAGTTATCCATGCTGGGCTTGAAGTTCAGAAACAACCTTTTGGCAGAAACCAATGGTTTCAAGGTTTTTCTGGATAAAAAAGAGGACCTGGCCGGTTTGCCGGAATCGGTTATTCAGGCAGCAGCAGCGGCTGCTGAAAAGGCCGGCCAAAAAGGCAAATGGCTCTTCACCCCCCATAGACCCAGTTGGACCCCCTTTGTGCAATATTCCACCCGCCGCGACCTGAGAGAAAAAATTTACAAAGGCTATATCATGCGCGGTGACAACAACAATGAATTTGACAACAAAAAGATCATTGCCAAGATGGCTGCTCTCAGGGTAAAACGGGCCAATATTATGGGTTACAAGACCCACGCTGATTTCAGGTTGGAAGTCAATATGGCTAAAAAGCCGCAAAAAGTGCTCGATTTTCTCGACCAGATCTGGCAGCCGGCCCTGAAAATGGCCAAGAGTGAACGTAAAACCATGCAGGATATGATTGATAAAGAGGGCGGCAAATTTAAGCTGGCCTCCTGGGATTGGTGGTACTATACCGAAAAACTGAGAAAGGAAAAATATGCCCTGGATGATGCCCTGTTAAAACCCTATTTTCAGGTGGACAACGTCCGGGACGGTGCTTTTTACGTGGCCAATAAACTGTACGGACTAAAATTTGTTGAAAAAATCGATGTGCCCAAATACCACAAAGATGCCAAGGTATTTGAAGTCCTCGAAGCGGACGGCAGCCACCTCGGCATTCTCTATACAGATTTTTTCTACAGAACCAGCAAGCGGGGCGGCGCCTGGTGCGGTTCTCTGCAGTCTCAATCCAACATTGACGGCGACAAGAAACACCCCATTGTTTACAATGTCTGTAATTTTCCACCGCCGGTTGGAGACAAACCTTCCCTGATCACCTTTGAGCATGCCTCCACCCTGTTTCATGAGTTTGGTCATGCCCTGCATAGCTTGTTCAACAAAACTACCTACCGGGGAATTGCCCGTGTACCCAGGGATTTTGTTGAGATGCCCTCTCAGGTGATGGAGCATTGGTGTGCCCATCCGGAAGTTATGAAAGTATACGCCAAACATTATAAAACCGGCGAGCC
>CBFDCH010000668.1:0-1833 GCA_965603235.1 uncultured bacterium
CCTGGACCCACTGATCCTCATCTATTTTTTATACTTATATATGGAACTACTGATTGTAACGGCCATATCAATCCTGTTTTCCTCGTTTTCAACACCCATCCTCTCATCAATTTTCACCCTCTGTCTCTACATTATCGGACAAATAGTATGGACCTACAATCTTTTTAAAACCAGAATCCCCAGTGCTCTGGCAAAATTCCTGGCCAACCTCATGTATCATATACTCCCCAATTTTCATAAATTTAACATTAAAAATGAATTGGTATTAAGTCTAAAACCAGAGCTGAATATTTTTGCCACCCTCGGGTATGCCGCCTGCTATATAACAGCCCTGCTGATCCTGGCCATCATGATATTCAGCAGGAAAGAACTAAAATAAATGAAATTGAAAATATTTATACTATTTTTATGTGCCCTTACCCTGGCAGGGCTTCTGCAGCACAAAATTGACGCCAAATCCAATTATTTTGCCACCAAAAATGTTTTTGTGAATATCCCCTCCGGTAAAACTTTGAAAATTCTCTCGCTCGGATACCCGAACCTGTTGGCTGACATGTTGTATTTATGGTCCATTCAATTTTATTCATCTTACTCCATTTTGAATCGCTACGATTATCTTGAACATATTTTCAATACCATAACCGATCTAACACCCAAATATTTTGATCCTTACTTTGTGGGATCCTGGATTATGGCACTGGAATTCAAAGATATTAAAATGGCCATGCGCCTGTTGGAAAAGGGAGCAAAAAATTTACCCCATGACTGGCGTTTTGATATCGAGCTGGGATTTTATGCTTACAAATGGTTAAAAGACTTCAAGCTGGCAGAGAAATATTTTCGCCGGGCCACCCAAAAACCAGGCTCACCCTCATTTGTAAAACGGCGGATCGCACATATGGTATACATGAGTGATGACAATGACATCGCCTATAATATGTGGCTGGAAATCTATAAAAACGCCCGGGACAACATGGAAAAACACTCGGCATTCTGTCACCTATATCAAATAAAGTACGAGAGGGATAAAAAAATCATTGAGAGTAAAATAAAACAGTATCAAAATATTTATGGTAAATATCCCGCATTTTTAAAATTGTTGGTGCAAAAAAGATTAATACAAAAAATTCCCAGAGATCTGAATAATAATGGCTATAATTACAATCTGAACACAGGGAAAATCTCAGCAAGAAAGGTTTTTAAATGGAAGAAATTTATCTAATACTTTTTGGACTAATCTGGGGAAGTTTTCTGAATGTGGTAATTTACCGCCTCCCTCTGAAAAAAAGCGTTGTCAAGCCTGCGTCTTATTGTCCGAAATGTAAAGCCACCATAAAATTCTACGACAATATACCGGTGATAAGCTATCTCATTCTATCGGGAAAGTGCAGGTATTGTAAAACAGGCATCTCAATTCAATATCCGTTAATAGAAACCATAACAGCATTCAGCTTCTGGGCAGCGTACCAATATACAGGCGAAATCACCATCCATATGGCTGCCATTATCGTCTTCCTGGGTCTAATCATTGCTCTGGGCATCATTGATCTGAAACACATGATTCTGCCGGATGAACTCACTCTGGGAGGAGCTGCACTATTTTTAATCTACGCGTTTTTTCATCCTGAGCAAAACACGATCGAACTGATTGTTACTGCGTTGGCCGCGGCCCTGTTTTTTGCCGCTATCTACTTTTATTATGTTAAAATTCGAAAGAGAGAGGGTTTGGGATTCGGCGATGTAAAATTTATGTTGCTGCTTGGGGCATTTCTGGGTTTTCAAAAGTTAACGGTCGCTGTCCTGCTCGCCTCTTTCGCAGGAGTGCTGGTAGGA
>CBFDCH010000669.1:0-1832 GCA_965603235.1 uncultured bacterium
ATACCTGTTTACAAGCTCGAGAAGCAGTTTATTTGCCGGTACATAACATTTTTTTTAAACGTCGAAAGAGTACCCTCCATTATGAACCGTTGGGAGTCATGGGTATCATCTCGCCCTGGAACTGGCCGCTGCTGATTCCTCTGGGTCAGATTGTTCCTGCCCTGTTGTCCGGAAATGGTGTGGTGTTTAAACCCTCCGAATATACGCCGCTGGTGGGGCAGAAAATCCATCAATTATTTTTAAGCGCCGGTGTTCCTGAAGATATCTTTCAGATCATCCAGGGAGGTAGGGATGTGGGAGAAGCCCTGGTTTGCTCAAAGGTGACCAAGGTGTTTTTTACCGGCAGCACGTCTGTAGGCAAAGCCATTATGGGCCAGGCGGCACCGTCGTTGAAAAAGGTTGTCCTTGAGCTGGGAGGATCTGATCCTGCCATTGTCTGCCAGGATGCTGATCTTGATTTTGCCACCAGTGGTATTGTTTGGGGAGGCTTCAATAATTGCGGCCAAAACTGCAATGGTATTGAACGGATTTATGTGAATGAAAAAATTGTCCAGCCTTTTACCGAAATGGTACTCAAAAAGGTGAGTCGGTTAAGGCCTGGTAATGGTATGGAACGGGATTATGATATGGGTCCTCTGGCCAGCCAGGAGCAATTGCATAAAATAGAAAGAGTGCTGAAAGATTTACTAAAAAGGGGAGGGGAGGTGCTTTGCGGTGGTAATCCCATCAAGCATCTGGTCGGTTATTTTTTTGAGCCCACTGTGATTCGTATGGATAGATCAACTCCAGTTGCCACGGATGTTGAGTTTTTCGGCCCCATTGTCACCATCACAGCGGTAAAGGATGATCAGGAGGCAGTGACAATGGCCAACACATCTGACTTCGGCCTGGCTGCCTCTGTGTGGACTGCTGACAAAAAACGGGGTCACCGGCTGGCGGGCCTGCTGCAGGCCGGCCAGGTGATGATCAATGATTCGGTTGTCTCGTTTGGTATCCCTGAAGTCGACTGGACCGGCATCAAGAGCAGTGCTGTGGGTTGGGTACATGGCAAAAAAGGGCTGGATGAGATGGTCAATTTAAAATATATTAACCGCGATCGCCAGAATCGTATGCAGAAATTCTGGTGGTTCCCCTATTCGGAAAAGCTGGTCCGCATGATGAAGCCGGGCCTGGTTTTCCTCTTTGCCAGACCATGGACACGGCGCTTGCCTGCCATTCCCAAAGCCATCAGACACTTCACCTCCTACCTGTTGCGCAACTCCCCCCGCAAAGATAAGTGGTAGTTCCGGGGTTCCGGTCTTAATTTTATTTGAGATTTTTTTTATTTCTTTCTATATATTAATTAAGATGGAGGAAAAAAATGACCCCTCACCATCTTTTACTTAATTCCAGCTTGGATGGTTCAGGTGTTCATGTTGAACAATTTGTCAAGTCTTATTAGTTTAAAAAGAGCTTTGATCTCTTTGTTGACATTAATAACGGTAAAACTTATCCCTCTGGAGGTAAATTCTTTATGGGTGAGGAGAAGGGCGCCGATGCCGGAACTGCCGATCGATTTTAATTCGTTGAAATCCAAAACCAATTCTTTAAAGTTGTCCTTTAGTAGTCCTGACAAGGATGTTTTAAGGTTTTCGGCGCTTGGTATATCGATAGTTCCGGACAAAAAAACGGTAATGATATCTTTTTCTTTAATCACCTTGATTTTCATATCAAATTCCTCCTATATGTCATCATTATTTTTGTCAAATAATTATTAGTTCAATGAATTCAGATGGAGTAATTAAACAAGATCAAGGGTGACAAGGCAAACGATTAATGCAAAATCAACCAAT
>CBFDCH010000670.1:0-1831 GCA_965603235.1 uncultured bacterium
ATTATTCCCCCCCAACCAGGCTGTACTGGACTTTTGTTCCCAGGCCTGCGGCAGGCAGGTTGAGCCGATACTGGCTGATGCAGATGCTGATTATACTTCTGTTGTGGAAATAGACATTGAGGGTTTGACACCACAGATATCCCGACCGGGGCACCCGGAGGATGTGGTCGATGTTAACGACGTGCAGAGACAGAAGATCGGCTCTGCTTTTATCGGTTCATGTACCAATGGCCGTTATGAGGATCTGCATGAAGCAGCACAAATCCTCAAGGGAAGAAAAGTAGCACCCGGCGTGGTGCTTAAAATTGTTCCCGCCACCGATAAAATCTGGCGCAGGTGCCTGGATGAAGGAGTGATCGAAATTTTCAAGAAAGCCGGGGCCCTGGTAGGCAATGCGGGCTGTGCCGGGTGCGCAGCCGGTCAGATTGGCCAGAACGGTCCGGGAGAGATAACCATAAGCACTGGCAACCGTAATTTTGCCGGCAAACAGGGCAAGGGAGAAGTTTACCTGGCCTCTCCGGCAGTTGTGGCCGCATCAGCAGTGTCCGGAATAATCACCCTGCCCGATTCAATAAGCGAGGAGCCCGTTCTTTTTAGCACAGGCGAACCGAGCACAAAGGAGGGCAAACCGGCAACAATCGAAGCCACGGATTCTCTTTCCCGGCCCACATCCTTTAGAGGAAATATTTGGATTATTCGTCAAGACAACATAGATACTGACATGATTTACCACAATCGCTACCTGGCCATTACTGATATCGAGGAGATGGGAAAATATACTTTTGATAACCTGGAAGGCTGGGAAGATTTTGCTCATAAAACCAAACCCGGGGATATCGTGGTAGTGGGCAAAAATTTTGGAGCCGGATCATCCCGCCAGCAGGCTGTTGATTGTTTTGAGAGCCTGGGTGTTACTCTTATTATTGCCGAATCCTTTGGCGCAATTTATGAGAGAAACGCCATCAACAAAGGATTCCCCATCATGATTGCCGATCTGGTCTCCACCGATCTGGACAGCGGAAGTGTTATTGAGGTGGACCTGGAAAAAGGTCTGATCAAGTTGCCTTCCGGAAAAGAAGTAACCGGAGTCCCCTTCTCTGAGGTTCAGTTGGAGATCTATAAAAAAGGGGGCCTTTTAAAAAAGAAAAGATAACCCAAAAAAGGAGATACATATGGGTAAAACATTCGCAGAGAAAATATTGGCAAAAAAATCAGGGCAGGCTGAGGTGGTGCCGGGACAAATTGTTATCGTTAAACCTGACCATTTATTAACCCATGATAATTCTGCAGCCATCGTGGGAAAAATAGGCGACGATCTCAAGGAATTTGGTGTGGCCCGGCCCGAAATGCCTGTTATTATCCTGGACCATGTGGTTCCGGCAGCCAGCGAAAAAACAGCCATCAATCACAAAACCGCCCGGGAATTTGCCGCCGCTTATAACATACAAAACTTTTTTGATGTGGGCACCGGAATCTGTCATCAGGTGCTTGTGGAGAAGGGTCTGGCAAAGCCGGGAAGTATCATTGTGGGCAGTGATTCGCATACCTGTTCATACGGCGCCCTGGGCGTTTTTTCCACTGGTGTTGATCGCACCGAAGCTGCTGCCCTGCTGTTAAAGGGTGACACCTGGTTCCGGGTTCCGGAGACAATAAAAATTACCCTGACCGGTACACTCAAGCCCCCGGTATCAGCAAAAGACCTTGTTTTAACCATTATCGGAGACATCGGAGCTGATGGGGCCAGTTATTGTGCTGTGGAATTCCAGGGCAATATCAACTCCCTTTCCATTGAAGACCGCCACACCATTGCCAATATGGGCGTGGAGATGGG
>CBFDCH010000671.1:0-1830 GCA_965603235.1 uncultured bacterium
ATTACACCTTCCGCGTCAAGACCAAAACAAGAATAATGGGACGAATGGCTCATGTTATTTCAGTGAGTTCAAATTTCAGTCCTGAGGCTGTCAAAAATTTGGCGACAGTCTGGGTGGATTGCCAGGATTTTTCAATTCTGAAATTTGAGGTGTTTCCCGGAGCAATCAGGGGCTACAATAACCTTCTAAGGATAAATAAAAATATAATGTCCGATATTAAAGTAACGGACTCTCACTTCTTCGGCCATGTACGTAATGGTATTCGCTACCCCAATCAAACCAAAATCAGCATTTCTTTCAAGACAAAGGCCAGCGGTAAAACTGAATCATATATGGGTAGGTGGCTCAAAACCGATTATGGAAAGTTGATCCGTTTTAAAATCAGCACATCAATTCGGTACAAAAATTATAAATTTTTTGATGTGACAGTAAATACCAAATTTAAAAATCTATAAAACCGGATCTCGGGTTTTTTGCACACTCCCCATAATAGAAACCTCCGCACATTCTTTTTCTATTCATTAAGACGATAATTATTTAGAAAGGTCTACCTGCCCTTTATTTTCTGTAACCAAATAGGGATTTGAAAAGTATAACAAGCAGACAGTGATTTTAGGGGCAACTAATTCTTCTTGACCGGTGAAAGGCGTAGCATTAACGCACCGTGGGCGGGAATGTTCAGTTTCAGGAATTTTACTGTTGTTTTCAGATTCTTATGCTGCCAAAGATCGCGGATGGAGTATTCCATTTTTTTAAACCTGATGGCCTTGCCGTCATGATAGATGTTCAGCCGCTGCCAGTTGTGATTCTCTTTCCAGGGGAACTCGGAGCGGTTCATAAAACAGAGGGCCATCTCATCATTTTGCAGGAATTTCACCCACACCTCCCTCTCTCCCAAATCCAGCCAGCGAACAGCCTGCTTACCAAGGGGATCCTGGTTAACGGCAATGACTTCCTTGTTTGTCAGAATTTCTTTTACCTCAGCACTCATACTCCTGAGGTCATTGCCCGCCATCAGCGGAGCGGCCAGCATGGCCCACATGGAAAAATGGGTGATATTCTCGTCCCGGGTCAAGCCTTCATTGCCCACTTCCAACATATCCGGATCATTCCAATGGCCGGGCCCGGCGTATTTCCACAGGTCCGCCTGCCGGTCAATAATATCCACCACACCCAGTCCGCCCCAGTTCACCTTGCCCTGATAAATGTTGCGGATATCCGGTGTTGTACGCCATAAATGACCGATACCTTTTGCCCATTCCCACGGTTTGGTCCTGCCCCATTCACAGATACTAAAAACAATGGGACGGCCGCACACCTTCAATGCATCACTCATGGTCTTGTAGGCTGCCCTGGAATTTTGACCTTCGTTGTTGCACCAATCGTACTTAAGGTAATCCACCCCCCAGGCCGCATACTGCCTGGCATCCTGAAACTGGTAGCCTCGGCTGCCGGGGCGCCCCTGGCAGGTTTTTGAACCGGCACAGGAATAGACACCGAATTTCAGGCCCTTTTTATGGATATAATCAGCCAGGGCTTTCATACCTGAAGCAAAACGTTTGGGATCAGCAATAATATTGCCGGAGCTGTCCCTGCCAACCTGCCAGCAATCATCAATCACAATATACTGGTATCCGGCATCTTTCATACCGCTGGACACCATGGCATCCGCCATTTCCATAATCAAAGTCTCGTTCACATCACAACCGAACTTATTCCAGCTGTTCCAGCCCATGGGCGGGGTTTGTGCAAGTTCATCAAAAGCTTGCGCCTGCACCATTAAAGACAACAAACAAACCATACATGTCATTATGAATATTTTTTTCACCA
>CBFDCH010000672.1:0-1820 GCA_965603235.1 uncultured bacterium
GAGCAATGTGGCCCCCGTCTGACCATGAAGCTGATTGTCCAAGGAGAACATATTATGTTTAAAGAGATCCATCAGGCTGTTGATTTTTCGTTCACTCTGGCCACTTTCTGCTGCCACTCTTTTAATATCAGGATTTCCCCCCGGTTCTTTTTGCCGCTGCTCCATCACTTTTTTGAGCGAGTGGTATTCATTGTGAACATAAACAGGGATGCGAATGGTTCTGGCCTGATCGGCAATGGCTTTATAAATCCTCTGTTTTATCCAATAAACCGCATAGCTCAAAAATTTGGCGCCCACAGTGTAATCATACTTTCTGACAGCTTTTAGCAGACCGATGTTTCCTTCCTGCAGAATATCGGCAAAGGCCAGATTTGAACCCCAAAATTTTTTTGCAACAAAAACCACATAGTGAAGATATCGCTGTGAAAAGGTGTTATGAATTCGGGTGATTCTGTTTTGATAAAGTTTTATTTGCCTGAGACTGGCCTTGACCAAAGTGAAATCCACACTGCACCAATTTTCCAATGCCTCCTTTTTTTGGCAAAAAGTTACTTCATCAGACTGCAACCGTTTTGCCTCTGCAAAGCACCTGCTTAACTCTACCTGGCACTCCTGATAGTAATATTGGTTTTCAAAATTGAGTTCATATACCCGGTCCATCCATTGGACAGCCTGACGGATATTATCATAGGATTCCCCGGTGTATCTTTGCACCGCCTCTTTAATCGCTCCTGTTTTCCGGTCCCAGCGATTGCCTTCAATGCCTGCCACCATCCTCCTTAAATAGTCAATAAATTTTACATATGATGTTTTGTGGTACGAAATGTTTCTAAAGACCCGCAGTAGGACAAGCTGGTTTTTCGAACCCTGTCGCCATGTTCTCAGATTTAGCAATACTTGTTTAACCCGCTCAATCTCTTCCTCCTTGGACTGCTTGTTTTCCAAGGTTTTGCGACTCATTTTATTGATCAGGGCCCGCTTTTTTTTATCTTCTCCCTGTTCAAAAATTTCCAGCCAACCCTCGAGGTGTTGCCAGAATCCTTCCATATGACAGAACAGGCTGAAAATAGCGATCTCATATTTGTGAACGGTTTGAAAAACATTCTCTATCTCTTGATGGGACAGATATTCGCTGGAGGAACGCTCCAACTGACTCAGATAATATTCCATTAAATTCTGTTTCATAAACCTGACCTTAAATTGTTACGCCAAAAATATTATGTTTTTCAGTTTATTATAATCGTCCGGAATCATGTTTTCAGACAAGGTCGTGGTGACCCTGGGGGCAAAATTAAACAGAGTTGTCAGCTGGAGAAAACCCGGGAATGTGATGCCAGGTGGGAGGGGATTAAAAAATTAGAAAGAGTCCTAAAAATATAAAAACCGCATCTTTTAATTTCCAGGCTGCCGGCCATAGAATAATACCCATTAGATCGAGTAAAAAAATTCCGCCAAGAACCAGGGCCGCCAATCCCATTAATTTAAGTACATATTTAACCTTGATCACTGCCATAACACCAATGGTGATCAGGATAATAGTCAGCAGCCACTGGTAGGAGACAGCGGGCAACGGCATGGCCAGTCTCCCCATAACCAGGTATAAACCAATCACCAGCAAAATGATACCGGCTACAAAAGATTCCCCTTTTCTTGTTGCCATCAGATACTCCTCTTTCGTTTTTTTCCATCATACCTGTCTACCGAAAAAATTTCAATTCCCGCCCGCCCCACCCCGGAAGGATTGGCGGTTGATGTTTTTGCCACTGTCAGACAATTGAGCTTGCCCATTGAGGTCCTTGCAGATTACAAGCAGACGATGA
>CBFDCH010000673.1:0-1818 GCA_965603235.1 uncultured bacterium
TCAGGTCGAGGTTGAGCTCCTTAATAAGAGAGTCGCTAAATTCGCTTATTCCATAAATTGCGGTATGAAAGTCGATCCCCTGCCGCAGGGTCATATTTTCCAGCAGGCTCATTTTGTCAGAGATAAATCCAACCTTTTCCCTTTTTAATGTTTGGTTAAAGGTGATGGATCCGGAATCGGGCAGCAACACACCGCTCAAGCACTTGAGCAGGGTGCTTTTGCCAGATCCGTTTTTGCCGGCAATCAGCACCGCTTCAGCTGAATCAAAATCAACACTGATATTGCCCAGGATTTTTTTGCTGCCGAAACTAAGATTCAAATTTTTTGTTTGCAGAATTTTATCAGCCATTGTTCAGGTACCTCCCCATTAGATTTTTTATGTCAGCTTTTGTGTACCCAAGGGAGAAGGCGTGTTCCAGGAAGTTTTTCAATTCCTCCTCCACCATGGATTGTTTCAGCTTGTTCAAGCCACTCTTTTGAGCTTTTATCCAAAAACCGCTGCCCCGTTTACTTTCCGCAAATCCTTCTTCTTCCAAATTGTAGTAGACCTTTGCTACAGTGTTTGGATTCAGCTTAAGGATTTTGGCCAGGGTGCGGATGGAAGGCAGTTGGTCGCCATCCTTCAGCCTCATGGAAAGAAGCTCTAGTATTATTGATCTTTTGAGTTGTTGATAAATGGGTACTGGCGAGTTTGGATCAATATTTAGTCGTACCATCGATACCTCCATGCTGTAGATTGTATTAAAACAATAATACAATTAATTGTTTTTGTCAACAAAAAAATTTTTTCATAGCGCACAGTTTGTCAAAATCAGGGGAAATGATATAATCACACTCCTGGAGGTTTTCATGGCATTGACCACACTGGATGTCTATAAGCTGTTGCCCAAGACGAATTGTAAAGATTGTGACCTGCCCACATGTATGGCGTTTGCCATGCAGGTGGCAGCCAAACAACGGGCATTGTCTGATTGCCCGCATATTTCTGAAGAAACCAAATCAGATGTTGCCGATGCCTCGACTCCTCCTATGAAACTGGTTAAAATCGGGGGAGAAAAGGGCCGGTTTGTGATGGGCCAGGAGACGGTCCTGTATCGTCATGAGGAGAGATTTTTTCACCCCACGGGTGTGGCGGTGAAACTTCCCGCCACCCTTACTGATGACAAAGTGGCGTCCTATGTCGACTTAATCAATAAACAACAATTTGAGCGGGTGGGTGAAAAACTTAAAATCAGCCTATGCGCCGTTGAGATAGATAACCTGGAAGATCCTTTGAAACGGATTAATTATGTTGCCGGTGAATGCAGGGTGCCCCTCATTTTAATGGGAACCGGTGCGGAGGATATGCGCCGCTGTGTTGCGGCCCTGCAAAACGAACGCCCCCTGATTTACCGGGCCAATAGCCAAAACTTTGCCGCTTTTTTACAAATTGCCGCTGATTTTAAGGTGCCTCTGGCCATCAACGCTGACTCTCTGGAGAGCCTGGCTGAGTTGACCCGGCAGGCCAAAGAGAAAGGGATTGAGGATCTGGTCCTCTCCTTTGACAGTCAGCGGCCAGGCAAAACCTTTAAAGAATTAACACTCAGCCGACGGGCAGCATTGGTGAAAAACGTTAAGCCCCTGGGATATCCCACCATGGTTACCATGAGCGATCAGACAGCTGAAATGGAGAGCCTTTATGCCAGCCTGTACGCCATAAAATACGCCAGCATCGTGATTATGAATGACCTCCAGCCCTGGCAATTGCTGCCGGTTTTTACTTCCATCCAGGATATCTACACAGATCCGCAGGTGCCCAACATGGTAGATGCTAAAATT
>CBFDCH010000674.1:0-1804 GCA_965603235.1 uncultured bacterium
CCTCTAAAAGTGGATCAAATCCTCAGAAATACTTTAATAGAGACTCAATTAGTTAAGATTTCACAAAATGCGAATAGAATTTGGTTTATTGGTCAAGGTGGTGGAAAAATTGCCGCCATTGGTCAGCATATAGAGCTTACCGCTGAAATGGTTTTTAGCCATGGGAATGGGCTTGGCCAAACGCGCATACTTGCCGTATGGCTGAGAAAAATAGGGGACTGGGTTTCTTTCAATATATGATAAAAGATGACTGGCACAAAAGGGGTCACCGCCGCCGTTACCCCGTAAATCGATGATCAGGTTGTTGATTTTCTTCTGTTTGATCTCCTCAAAGGCCTTGTCCACATAATCAAAGAAAATTTTATTCTTTTTACCGTAATAGATAAAACTGTCAACCGTCATGATAGCAGTACTCTGCTGCGGTAAAATTTTAAAGTCGAGCTTGGAAGGTTTTTTGTTGGAATAGTTGATACCCCGGCAGGGCAATGCCGGAACCATTATCATGCGCTTGCCGGAGGGGGTGGGGGATTTGAATTCCAGTTCGAATGTTTTTGGCGCGCCGTAATGGTTGGCGTAATAGTATTGAAAACAATCGGCCAGGGCAGCGGTTTTAAAATGGTCGTTGTAGCCGTCAGCTGAAATATCGGTTTTTAAAGCGGCTATGATCTGTGCTATTTTTAGGCCGTTTATGGCGGTGATTTCACTGAATGGTTCAATGACGGCCTTTGGCTGCAGGTTCTCAGTGACATAACAACGGTTATCCAGGAAAGTGAGGATCAGAGGGAATTTATAACTCTGGACTATTGCCCGGTATTCACCGGGGTAATCGAGGTGGCAGTGGCCACAACCGATTTTTGCCTTGAGGGGTACCATTAAAGTGTAAAACTCCAGCAGGGAGAGGGCACGATCAATGGCCTGTTGTTGACGGGTAAATAAGCGGTCAAATTCTTCCCTGGAAATAAATTTGTATGTGTGTCCGGGAATGGTTTCCACAAGATCGCGGAATTGTTTGAAATCGGCTGCCAGCTCTTCGCGGGTGTACCTCTCCTTTAATATGGTACCCGGCCTCCGGATTACCTCAATGGTGGACTCTGCTTGAATCCATTTAAATTGATTGGGAGGCGTGTTTGTATCCATTCTGAATACAAACCTGCATGGCTTGTTGTCTTTGGTGGTGGTAAAGGTCCCTGTTTCCCCCTTTTCCGGTTTCATGGCCAGGTGTGGGTGTCGGGGTTCATCAAACATCAGGGTGCCATCCTTTATATAAATGGTTAGGCCATGATAGCGATGGTTCTTGTAATATTCAAAATTGCCGGTAAATGGGGCCAGCATTGGATGAATGAGTTTCTGCAGCATCCGTTTGCCGTTGATATTTTTCGGATTGAGCTGCAGGGATTTACGGTAAGTCTCTATGGCCAGCTGTTGTTTGCCTGCTTTTGAAAAGACCTCGGCCAGACTGTCGTATACGTTCCATGATTTGGGAAATAGCCGGGCATTCAGGGCCAGCACCTCAGCGGCTCTGGTTATTTTACCGGTTTGGATCAGGCGATAACCCAATAGGTTGATGCTTTGCTCAGTGAATACGGTCATTTCAGGATATTTTTTTTTCAGGTCATCCAGATTCTTAATCTGTGCCGACAGCTGAATGTAAAAAAGAAGTAAGATAAAGGTTATAAAAATTCTTTTTTTGTTCATGATTGCTCCTTGATAAAATTTTGATATAAATGGTTTGCCATGGTGATTATTTCCATAGTCGGACCAATGAAAAAAAATCTCCTTTTTTTTCATAATATAATATTATTGT
>CBFDCH010000675.1:0-1803 GCA_965603235.1 uncultured bacterium
CCTGCCCACAATGGGGATGTGGATATCCTTATTCTTTTCTATCTCCGCCGGATCAACATCTACCAGGATGATTTTGGCCATGGGAGCAAAAGAGATGGTGTCTCCCAGGATGCGGTCATTAAAACGGGTACCCAGGGCAATAATCAGGTCCGCATGCTGAACCGCATAATTTCCATACATTGTGCCGTGCATACCAATGCCGCCATAATAGAGATCTTCGGTTGCAGGATTGATGCCGTGGCCCATCAGGGTGGTTACTGCCGGAATGTTGAATCTGTCAAGAAATTCATTCAGCAGGGGTGTGGCGCCGGAAAAGTTAACACCTCCTCCGGCCAGGACCAGTGGTTTATTTGACTTGTGAATCAAATCCAGAGCTGCCTTAACCTGCTTGGGGTGTCCATTCTCCTTGGGATTGTAGCTGGCCAGATGAACCTTTTCCGGGTATTTAAATTCGGTTTCTTCCCTCTGGATATCACCGGGAATGTCAATAAGAACCGGACCGGGCCTGCCGCTGCCGGCTATAAAAAACGCTTTTTTTATTGTAGCAGCCAGCTGATCTACAGCTTTTACCAAGAAGTTGGCTTTGGTAATGGGCAGGGTAATGCCGGTGATATCGGCTTCCTGGAAAGCATCCGTGCCAATGCGATGGGTGGGTACCTGTCCGGTAATCACCACCATGGGAACGGAGTCCATATAGGCAGTGGCAATACCGGTAACTGTGTTGGTGGCGCCGGGGCCTGATGTGACCAGGACCACGCCAATTTTGCCGGTTGAGCGGGCATAGCCGTCAGCTGCGTGGGTGCCTCCCTGCTCATGCTTGGGTTGGATCAGCCTCATGTTATGCTTGCACTTATAAAGCTCGTCAAATATGGGGATTACCGCCCCGCCAATATAACAGAAGAGGGTGTCAACACCCTCTTTCATTAAAGATTTCACAACGATTTTTGCGCCATTCATCTTCATTTTTTCCTCTTGTTTTTATAAAAATGGGTGTGGATTAATTGGGTATAAAAAAGGGGTATACATGGATAAAAGTGTTCCATTGTCCGCTAAGAAAGAGTTTAAATTAAGAGTTGCTGATTACCAGCGACTTCTCGGTGATTCATAGGGACAAGTGGAATGCCTGATAATGGACAGTAGAGACAAACGCAGGACGTTGTTAACTACCAGTATATATAGGGATAGTATGAGGACAATAATATTAATAATAATAGCGATGCTAATTCCATTGTTAATGCTGTTAATCAGTTCGTTAATAAACATTTTGTCCTCCAAAAACAAGTTGTTCAATTTTAATGCCTAGGACTATACACCAGCCATTTTTTTTTGTCAACCCTCAAAATAATTTTTTTCCGCAAGTTATAATGCCCGTATATAAAAGGGTTTTCGGTTGTTAAAGTGTTTTGGTTTTTTTAGCTAGCGGCTAGTAGCTAACGGCTGATTCGCTTGTCAATGGCGGAAATGCCTCATCCCTGTGAAAAAGAGGGAGATGTTGGCTTTCTGAGCAGCGTCGATCACTTCCTGGTCGCGGATGGACCCGCCTGGTTCTACCACTGCTGATATTTTATGCTGGGCGGCAATCTCAATGGAATCGGCAAAGGGGAAAAAAGCATCCGATATCAGGGCGGAACCTTCCAGGGAATACTGGCTCTTTTTAATGGCCAGCTCGACAGCATCAACCCGGCTCATCTGACCCGCTCCCACGCCGACCAGGATGCGGTCCTTTACAATAATAATTCCGTTGGATTTTACAAACTTGATCAATTTCCAGCCAAAGTGAACATCCTCGATTTCTTTTTCCTG
>CBFDCH010000676.1:0-1791 GCA_965603235.1 uncultured bacterium
CGACGGCAATGGCGGCAAGGCCAAAAAATCGGTATCCATGACATTTAAAAAACAGGGTGACCGCAAGCGTTAGAGTCGCTAAGAAAAAAATCCTGGTTCTATTTTTATAGTGGATCTGGTATAATCCGCAATAAGAGGTACATTGAGATGAAATCATTTCTATATTATCTGATGACAATTTTAATGATATTTTTATTTTTTTCCTGCTCTAAAAAGAAAACCGAACAAGCAGCGCTTGAAGATAACCTCTCCGATCTGATTGAGAGGGTGGAGATTGAACCTGCCGCTCCCCGTGCCAATGGCTATGTCCGGGTAATTCCCAAGTACAGAACCAATAAGATTAAACACCTGCTGAACCTTAAATATGAATGGCGGGTTAATGGCAAACTGGTGCCTGATGTTAAATCGATACTCCTGGAAAAAAACTATTTCAAGAAAAAAGATTCAATCTATTGTGTGGTGATACTCCGGCAGGGGAAAAGAATATTAAAAAAAATTAAAAGTAAAAAGGTTAAGGTAGCCAACTCGCCGCCTAAGATTATGGAAAAATCCATACCCAGAATAAAAATACCGGGCCTGATGCTGTATCAGATTGAAGCCACTGATGCGGACAATGATGAACTTGAATATAAATTGGTGTCGCCCCTGGACCTGGGCATTGATCTTGATGCCAAAACCGGATTGATCTCCTGGACGATTAATAATGATATATTATCACTGATTGAGGCAAAAAAAAGCGCCAATGAAGAGACGTCAGAAGCAGATACATCCGAAAGAGAGCCCGCTAACTACATGACCCTTGACATCCATTTTCAAGTGAGTGACGGTGACGGTGGTCTTGAGGTACGAAAAATTATACTTGAGTATCTTAAAATTGAAAAGAAGCCGATACTTCGGAAGAAAGACAGTATAAGAATTTAGTTGATAATCAGGCTGGAGTTAGTTAATCCAATCTCATTTTTTCTCAGGAAGAATTGTGTTAATTGCATCTATCAGGGCTTTCCCTTTAAGGCCGAAAGAACGCAAATGTCCCTTCCTGTCAACAATCCAGGTGGAGGGTAAGGAATTTACACCGTAAAGTTTTACCAGTTTATCCCGCCACACCTGTCCACTGCAAATGGTTTTCCAGGCGATATTCTCTTTCTTTAAATACTTCTTAACAACATTCTTGTTTGAATCGAGGTTGATACCCACAATTTCAAATCCTTTTTTTGCAAGTTTTGCATAATAGGACCTCAGATAACCCATTTCCTGTCGGCACGGTTTGCACCAGGTTGCCCAGAAATAGACCAGAACCACTTTCCCCCGATGCTGTGACAGGGTGAAAGAATTTCCGGAGAGTAATGGAACAGTAAAATCTTTGGCCTTCTCGCCCAGGCCGATGATTAGTTTGATCTCTTCGATAAGGGCCAGTAATTTTTTTTCCATTATCAGCGATTCGTAGCGGGGTTGCTCAAACATGCGGTAGTCGATGAATCCCCGTCTAACTGCCTCATCCAGCCAGTTCAGCGCCTGCACCTTGTTTTCCAGGCGCAGGTAGAGGTTGGCAACATTCACCGCTTCCCAGGGAGATTTAGTCCGGGCAAGTTTATCTTTTTTCAGGGCCACGGTCAGGGCTTGCGGGAATTTTTTTAACCTGATCAGCGCTGAGCATTTGGCAGCCAGCAGCTCCTCTTTTTCCTCACCTGTTTTAAGTTGATTCTCCACCAATTGTAAGGCCTGTGAATATTCTCCCTGCCTCATCAGGATATTAAACTTCATTTGTACCAGGGATTGGGAAACCTTTCCTTT
>CBFDCH010000677.1:0-1778 GCA_965603235.1 uncultured bacterium
ACCTCTGCCTCCAATGTGAATTTGGGTTTTTTTAGGAAGAGGAAATAGATGATGGCACCCAATACACTGGCGCCGCCGATGACGATGAGCCAGGGAAATTTTTTCTTCTTTTTGATGCCCGCTTTTTCAATCACACCGTTCTTGGGTAGGTCCGACTCTTCCAGCTTGATCTCTTTAATAGCGCCGGGTTCATTTAACAACATATCCTGTTCAAATGTACCATACCCTTGTTTTACTACCTTTATACTGTTTTCTCCCCGAAAAACCGGAATTTCAAGCACGTCCCCTTCCTGGACCTTGAAGCCGTTTAAATAGAGGGCTGCGGCAGGTGTGATCCTGAAAATGACCTGGATAAGGCCTTCCTTTTTGGCTGTATCGACCAGTTCGATAAACTTTGGACTGTATTCATCTGTACTCAGGGAGAGATCGGGCGCAATTTTCAGACTCTCGTTTATGTGTTGCCGGCAGTTGTTGTTATCACCGATTGCCAGGTAGGCCAGGGCCAGGGTAACGTTGGCATCTACCAGATCATCTTTTACGCGGAGAAAGCGTACCGCCACTGATAGTTTTTCAATGGCCTTGTTGTATTCGCCATTGAGGTAGGCCTCTTTTCCCTCTTTCAGAATTGTCTCAATATCGGCATCCTGCTGTGCGCAAAGCGGTTGCATCAGGGTTATGCTAAAACAAACGATGGTTAATATTGCCACAAATGTTTTCATCTTTTCCTCTTCATCATTTTAAAAATTAATTAAGGGATGGATCTTTTTCTTTGCGTTGGAGTTTGGCGTGAATATTGGTTATTGTTTGTCCGCCCTTAACATTGATGTTTTGCAAAAATGTCTTGAAACTGGGGTTTTCAATCTTAATGGTGTGTAAACCTTCCAGAACTTTAACATTCTGGATTGGAGTGATCCCTTTATATTGACCATCAATGAAAACTCTGCCCCAGGGTACGGCATTAATACTCTGGATAGTGGCCAAGGTTTCAAAATGGTGATTGACACTCATTGAACGGTTGCCTTTGGTCAGGTTGACCATGCGAACTTCTGTTTTATTAAATTTTTTGTCGCTCCTGACCAACATGACCCGGTGCTGGCCGGCCGGCAGCAATATCCGTTTGCCGGGTGGGACTATGCCGTATAAACGGTCGTCAATAAAAACTTTTGCCTTGACATTGGAGTTAATCGCTAAGGGGATTGTGTCGATTTTGGCAATGGGTTTTTGTTTTACCGGTGCAGTTACTTTTTTCACACTCGCTTTTTTTACCTCTTTTGGCACATCTTTTTTCAGATTTTCCGCTGCTTGTTTGTTGCCGGTTTTGGCCTGGTTCACTGGGTTTGTTTGTTGCTGATCCGGCTTTTTGTCTGTTTTCAGGGCCATGGGCTTGTTGCCCTGGGTCTGGAGTGTGGTTGTTTTATTTGAGACAGGGTCTGATCCCGGGAACATTATCTTGAACAAAAACATGATTGCCACCAGTAATAAAACAGCGGCAACTGATAGGGTTACAGGGTGTTTTATTTTTCTTAATAATTTTGCCTTGCCCTTTTTCAGGGGGCTGTAATCCATCCGTTCCAGATCATCGAGTATTTCTGTGGTACTGCTGTAACGGTCCTTGGGTTTCTTGCGAATGGCTTTAAGGATGATTCTTTCGAAATCAGTGTTAATCTGCGGATAAATTTTTGAGGGTCTTGGCGGTTTTTCTTTGACATGCTTGAAAATGATTTGAACCGGGGTTCCCCCGTCATAGGGGACCTTGCCGGAGGCCAGCTCAAACAGGG
>CBFDCH010000678.1:0-1769 GCA_965603235.1 uncultured bacterium
CAGCGTATGCCAGCAACTTCACCAGTTTCATAATAAAAAATAGGGATTGCGCCTGTTTTATTCGGCTGGCAGGGGTTCGATTTCGACCAGTACCACATCGGCCTCGACCGTTGTACCGGCTTGTACTCGGATTGACTTGATAATGCCGCCGTTTTTGCACTGGATTTGGTTTTCCATTTTCATGGCTTCAATAATGATGATGCCGCGGCCCGCTTCCACTTTCTGGCCTTCCTTGACCAGGACCTTAACCACCTTTCCGGGCATGGATGTTTTGATTATTTCCGGTCCCGACAGGTCGAGGTGGGTTTGGATGCGGCGCATGCGCATTTTCCTCTCATCCAAAACTTCGATCTGGTAGTAGCGGTTCCAGAAATTCAGCTCCAGGTTGTCACCCTCTGTGGAGAAGGAGATATCATACGAATGATTATCAATTAACAGGGAAATCCAGTCAGAGGAGCGGCGGTGGGCATCCACATGGTGTTCCTCGCCATCAACGACGATCAGAAAACTGGTCTCTTCCAGGCGGGTGATTTCAATCTCCCTCTCTTTTCCGTTTAAAATAGCTGTATACTTCATGATTCAAAATTTCTTTTCCATCCCCTCTCTTTCCAGGCGCTGGAGGTTTTGGCTGGTTCGCCATTGTTTTGTTTTTGTTCCATTGTCCGGGTAAAGGTGACCAGTGCTGCTGCGGCAAGTGCCACCGACTCCTGCCGGTCCGTGCCACTGGTATCAAACTCCTGTTGGTAATTGTTGATAAAATGGGTGTCATAATTACCGGATTGGAACTGGGGATGAAGTAAAATCTGCCTCAGGTAGGCGATGTTGGTTTTTATGCCCAGCACGTGGTATTCCCCAAGGGCTCTCAGCATCCGGTTCACAACCTGCTGCCGGGTGGCGCCCCAGGCCACCAACTTTGAGATCATGGGATCATATTCCAACGGGATGGTATAGCCGGAATAAACGCCGGAGTCATTGCGTATCCCCGGTCCGCCGGGATTGGTGAGCCGGCGAATCAGGCCGGGAGAAGGTAAAAAGTTGTTCTCCGGATCTTCGGCATAAATCCGGCATTCCATGGCTACTCCTCGCCGCTGTACAGGCTCAGGAGAGATGGTTTTGCCCTGGGCAATTTCGATCTGTTGGGCCACAATATCAGTGCCTGTCACCATTTCCGTTATGGGATGTTCAACCTGCAGGCGGGTGTTCATCTCCAGAAAATAGAAATTTTTGTCCTGATCCACCAGAAATTCCACGGTACCTGCGTTGGTATAAGAACATACACGGGCCACTTCCATGGCCATTTCCGCCATCTGCTCCCGTAATTTTTCATCAATGGCAGGCGATGGTGTCTCTTCGATTATCTTCTGGTGACGTCTTTGGATTGAACACTCCCGCTCATATAGATGACACACATTGCCATGCTGGTCGGCCAGTATCTGAAACTCAACATGCCGGGGATTTTTCAGGTACTTTTCCAGATAAACACTCGG
Source organism: uncultured bacterium (assembly GCA_965603235.1). Taxonomy (GTDB): domain Bacteria; phylum Acidobacteriota; class Aminicenantia; order UBA2199; family UBA2199; genus CBFDCH01. The sequence goes on from CBFDCH010000678.1 coordinate 1,488, forward strand.
ATCTCCAAAAGCTGATTGGGCTTCTCGGGTGCAGGCTTCGAAGGCTGCAGCCAAATCTTTTTTATGTTCCACCAACCTCATCCCTTTACCGCCGCCACCGGCACTGGCCTTGACCAGGACCGGGTAGCCGATTTTTTTCGCTTCCCGGCTGGCAGCCTTGCTGTTTTCCAGCGGCTTGCTGCCGGGGATCACGGGAATTCCCGCATCAAGCATTATTGCACGAGCCGTTGTTTTGAGGCCCATTAACATAATCGCTGTAGTTGGAGGGCCGATGAAAATGAT
>CBFDCH010000679.1:0-1765 GCA_965603235.1 uncultured bacterium
CAGTTGCGCGTACTGCGAGCCGAAATCGAGGACCAACACCTTCTCGTCGGCAATCTTGCTCATCGAGGCCAAAAAAGAGTCGGAAGGCATGTAGAGGAGTAAGCCTTGACAGAGCGATCTGAAAATCGCTGCTATAGCCAGCGCTTAAGTAGATATCCGCCTCACTGATTTCTGTATTTCTATAACCGCTCTTTACAGTCACAAATTGATACCCCTGACGGGCCAGGAATGCACGAACCTCACTCCGGGCAATCATTTTACGCAGGGGCGCACGATCTTTATTTCCATCTCCGATGAGGGCCGCCAAATTTTCTAAATAATTAAAGTTTAAACTGGCGGCAAGAGACTGTAGCGTATGTGAGTAATTGCTGTAACTTTTGCCGGCAACAAAAAATCCCCGGCGCCTCAACTGCTTTATAAAGGAGCTGTTGTCCTCCTGATAGAGCTGCCGCAGGTTGTCTTGCCGCGGATAACCATCCAGAACGATATAATAAATATTGGGTTTTGGCCCGGGAACCGCATCATGGAGTGAAACAGCCGCATTCCCCTGTTGGAAATGAGGAGAACGGCGATATTTGACAGCAAAAAAAGCAATGGTTACCAGTGAGAGACTTACCAGAGCTGCAGATGCTATGTTCAGAGCCCGGGTCACCTTGGAAAGATCCTGTTGCCCGCGGATGATGGCGGCGGAAATGAGGATAAACAAGAGCAGGCAAAGGGGAAATAATAACAAATCAACTCCCAGAGGAGGTTTTCTCAAATCCCGAAAGAGACTCCAGAGGAGGTTGTAAATATGACCATAGGAAGTAAAAATGGCCAGAAACAGGGAGACCAGCAATGCCCCTTTCTCAATGTTCCAGCAGGTCAGTGATGCTACCCCCCAGCCTGCAATGGCAATCAAAAGATAGGTGCCTATCGGCAACCACAACACATCAAGGGGATATTCCTCCATGTTGCGAGCATATAAAAAGAGTACGGGGAATATGGCAAATAGCAAGGGGTGATATACCAGTTTCTTTATCATGGAAAAACAGCAATACAGCCGACCTATTGGGTCGGGGAAAATCTGGCAGTAAAGTGTCTCAGGAAGGGAGGCTGCCAGCTGATTTTAAGCCCTTTGGCCTTTTTCCTCTCCTCAAAAGCATCGATAATTACTTCAATCGCATAATCAAAATGGCTTTGTGTATACACTCGCCTGGGAAAGGCCAGACGTACCAGTTCCATCTCCGCTGGAATCTCTTTGCCGGTTTGCGGATCTTTTTTTGCAAACATGACCGAACCGATCTCAACCGCTCGGATTCCTCCCCTTTTGTACAATTCACATACCAGCACCTGGCCCGGATATTGAGAGCTGGGAATGTGGGAGTAAAAATGGCTGGCATCAATATAAACGGCGTGTCCACCGGTGGGGCGTATAATGCTAACACCGGCATCAATCAGGCGTTCCCCCATATATTCTGCTGTACGCAGCCGATATTGTAAATAATCCTCACACAAAACCTCTTCCAATCCCACAGCCAGTGCTTCCAGATCTCTGCCGGCCAGGCCCCCATAACTGGGAAAACCTTCGGTCAGAATCAGCAGGTTCCTGGCTTTCATGGCCAATTCATCATCATTCATAGGCAGCCCAAATATTGCTTTAAGGCAAGTAAGCCAATTGGTCCAAGAGGTAGGATCTTTGAAACAGCTCCTAAAGAATCTTTTATCGTTAATTGCTTTGATTATATCCATGCCCTGGTATTACTACATTAGAGAAGTCTTTATA
>CBFDCH010000680.1:0-1754 GCA_965603235.1 uncultured bacterium
AATCTGCGCCCCTGCTTGATGGTGACCGATTTATCCCACAACATTGTAGAGGAAGGGTTTGCCAAGGGCTGGCAGGAGACGATGGTGAACTTGGGGGATAGAAAACCCGATGAACAGAATCAGTGCCACACATGCCAGGATCGTATTCTTTGCGGTTATTGCCCCGCTTTTTTTAGGGTTGAAAATGCTGACGAGGAGGTCCCATCTGACTTTTTATGTCAAATTGGGCGCTTACGTTCCGAAGGAATTAGGATATAATTGAGGAGGATTTAACTTAAGATGCAGAAACAGATGAAGAAATCAAACAAAAGGGCCTATGAATCCCCTCAATTGAGGGTGATTAAAATACTTGAAGGGCCTGAGGTGTTGGGAATCGGCTGTAAACTGGCTGAAGGTGGTATTGCTTGGGACGGCGCTACACCCTGTATTGCCAATGGCTGCGCCCTAGCAGGCTCATAAACAATAGCTTGTTATTTGGCCTGATTTTAAAATATCTTTGTCTCCCATAAGGTAAATCTCCGGGATGTCATCCAAAATCCTTTCCATAGCCGGCATCAATTTTGATATTCACCACCCTGATGATGTTTGTATAAAAGAGGAAGATCAATTTTATACTCCCTTTTGGGGTACAGGAGATACCCAATCCCCCGCCATCAATCTAACCGTTGAGTTGGTGCTGGATGATATGCCCGACCTGACCGGGGTAGAGAAAATTTTTGACACCCATCAGGCCTGGTCCATGTATCGGCAGGGTGAGATTTGCTGGCTGGTATTTAAACCACCGCGATATGAAGAACCGATCCGGATTGTCCGTTTTAGCAAAGGTTTTTCAGCAGTTGACCTCTTTCTAAATCCAAATTATGTGAGTCAAAAGGGAGAGAAACGGATTATTGCCAACCCGCTCCACTATCCTCTGGATCAACTCCTATTGATATATCTTATGGCATCGCACAAAGGAATTTTAATTCATGCAGCCGGAGCTTCAATTCAAAAGCAGGGATTGGTATTCGCCGGTAAATCCGGTGCAGGCAAGAGTACCTTGGCCAAACAATTGGTCAAGGGCAAGGAGTGGCGGATTTTAAGTGATGACCGCATGATTTTAAGAGAAATAGATGGGCAATATACCGCCCATGGCACACCCTGGCCCGGTGAAGCGGGTCACGCTTTGAACCAGCACATACCCTTGAGAAACCTTGTTTTTTTACATCATGGAGAAAAAAACAAGCTGCAGGAAATTTCTTCCCAGTCGGCGCTGGAAAGGTTGACACATGTTACCTCCATACCCTGGTACGACAGGGAGGTGATGCCGGTGGTATTGGAGCATTGCCAGAAGCTTGTTGATGCGGTCCCCGCTTTTGATCTTTATTTCACTCCGGATGAGGGAATAGCCCCCTTTCTGTCGAAACAGCTGACTTAGCGGGGAATTACTGATTGGTCATCTTTGTCAATACTTTTTGAGTAATTTGTCCATGAGATCCATGCCAGATTACTTTTCCGGAATGGTCAAGGAGAATAATTTGGGGCGACTCATGGCGAATTTCCAGCTGGTCGGCGATCTCATTTGAGCGGGTTCGGTTGGCAATGACATCGATCCATTCAATTTCCGGCGTTTTGTCCAGGGAATCGAGATAATTATCAACCTCTCTCTTGGCCCTGTAACTAACGGGACAAATGGGGGAATGTTTAAATATAATTTTCATTTTTTTAAGGATATAAGTTGTAAAGCATACGAGGGAAGGGGATGGTCTCTCTGA
>CBFDCH010000681.1:0-1751 GCA_965603235.1 uncultured bacterium
AATGGTATCATTCAACGGAAATTTAATCTGACAACTGCTGGCATTGGGGCGGATAGCACTTTTTTTAAGCCAGGTGATAAGGTGATGCAGCTTAAGAACAATTATGAGAAGGAGATTTTTAACGGCGAACAGGGAATTGTCACAGATATTGACAATGAGAGTAAGGCAATGGTGGTAGATTTCTGGGGTTATCCGGTCAAATATACGGTGGAAGAGTTTGATCAGCTTACCTTGTCCTATGCGATATCTGTTCATAAATCACAAGGATCCGAATACGATTATTTGGCCCTGATTTTGTTACCCAGTCATAGCGTCATGTTAAACCGTGAATTGTTATATACGGCAGTGACCCGGGCCAGGAAAAAAATTTTCGTCATTTCGGATGAATATACTCTGTCTCGGGCGATTGCCAATAACTCCCGCAGTGAGAGAAAAACCATGCTGCCCCGCAGGTTTGAAGAATGTTTTTTAAAATCTCCAGCCAATGGGTGAGCCCTGGGGGATGGGATTGTCAAATTTCAAATTCAGTGCTTGCGGATTTTTAATGAATTTTTCAATCAGTGATATGGCGTAGGCGTAATGGGCTTTATTTTTTTGGGCCATTCTGGTCTTTAATCTACTTCCCAGCCAGGTCTTAAGATCGGTAATTGACGAAAAGAGGCTTTCCCGAACTGTAGCGGTTGCTCCGGGGTGGACTGCCAGGCGAAACAAAGCCAGGAGGACCGCTTGATTAACCGTACGCTGAACCTCCCCTGCCAGACCCGGATTAAGGGATTTCTTCCAGGTTTGTGTTAAAAGTTTATTGATTATCTCCTCAAGGCCGGGATATTCTTTATTGCGGGCATGAAATTGGTTTAGCCGGGAGCCCCTTTGGGGATTCAGCAACAGGGTTAAGGTTAGCTTGGCAACACTTTCTGCTGCAGCCACAGGATCGAAGTTTGGTGAGGTATAGCCGGAAAAGAGGTCACCGGTTTTGGGATATCCGGGGGGGCGGGGCGGAATCAGGTTTAAAATCCGCTCCGGAATAATCAGATTTTCGGTTTTCAAGGTGGCAAGCAACATATCAAGCGATTTTCTCTGTTCTTGCGCAGGGACAATTCGAATGATTTCCTGCTCCTGGCCGCGTAGTGCATGGGAATAATAGGTGCCGCCGATTACTTTGGCACAGGCTTCGATCTGATAGCGGTGAAACAGGTAGATGGGTACCAAAACCTCTTCCAGGGTTGCCAGGGGTTCTCCCAGGGGGATCGATTTCTCAGAGAAATTTGTCAAGGCAACCTGGCGTATTTTTATAACTCGCTGCAATTCGTCGGCCGGATGGGAGCCGTTATCCCATAAGTGGGCGAGAGGGTGAGAGCTGCCTGCGGGGCGGGCATCCTGATCTGTCAGATAGATAATTCCTTTGCTAAAGGCCTTGTTGAGTAACAATTGGAGTTCTTTTTTTTCTTCACTTTCCGGCGGAAAATGTTGGTAGCCATAAGCGATTGACACCTTGTCCCACTCTCCCATTCCGGTGGGGTAAGCCTGATCAATATTGATCTGGCCATTGGCTTTGAGTTTTATGAGGGGGTGTGGATAGTCCATGACTGACGCATTGTTTATGGTACTGGCAGCATAATTATGATTTAAACCCAATGTGTGTCCAACTTCATGGCAGGAGAGTTGCCGGATGCGGGCCAGGGCCATTTTTTTTATCGCTGCAGAGTTGTTTCCTTGAGCCGAAAAATTACCAATTAATCCTTGAGCGATTA
>CBFDCH010000682.1:0-1737 GCA_965603235.1 uncultured bacterium
AAATATTACCAAGGTAAAAGAGGCTGAAGAACAGATTGCCCGGCAAAGGGATGAAATGGAACAAAAAAACCAGGAATTGAAGGTGGTCGCTGATCAGGACGGCTTGACCAGGATAGCCAACCGCCGGCGTTTTTCCGATTTCTTCTCCAGGGAGTGGCAGAGGGCGTTGAGGGATAATCGGCCGATTTCCCTGGTTCTCGCTGACGTTGATTTTTTTAAATTGTTTAATGACACCTATGGCCATCAGGCGGGCGACCAGTGTCTAAAGGATATTGCTCAGGTATTGAGCAGCCTGGTAAAAAGGCCGGGAGATTTGGTTGCCCGGTATGGCGGGGAGGAGTTTGTTATTGTCCTTTCAGATACTCCTCTGCAAGGGGCAGTGATTGTGGCTGAAAAGATGCGTCAGGCTATCGAGGATTTGGGAATCAAGCATAAATCCTCAAAAATTGCAGAAGTGGTCACTATCAGCCTCGGCTGCGCCCGTCAGACGCCGTCGCGAAATATATCCAAGGAATTGATTATCAGGCAGGCTGACAAGGCCCTGTACCAGGCAAAAAAAGATGGCAGAAACCGGATTTCCGTGGCCGGTTGACTCTGACATTAAACCTCTGTTGTATAAGTTATCAGGTAATACTATTCCTCTGCGGGGAAAACCGGGTGTATGATTTTTTATCAATGATATCTCTGATCGCCTGAACCGCCAGCCAAACTTCCAAATAGGTATTGTAAAGGGCTACTGGTGCAATGCGGATGATATTGGGCGGACGGAAATCGGGAATGATTCCCATGGCCCGCAGGGCCAGTGAAATTCTGTAGCTTTCCTCATCCCGGCACAGGGCAATATGGCCTCCCCGTTTTTGGGCCTCCTCTGGTGTGACAATGGTGAAATGATAGGGTGAGGCCGAGAGGAGTTGTTGTACAAGATAAATGAGATATGAAGTCATATGAAGGGATTTTTGTCTGATATTGTTGATATCGGCTTCCAGGGTAATGCGCAGAGCGCCCTCGACGGCCGCGGCTCCCAGAATTCCCGGCGAGGAGATCTGCCAGCCGCCGGCTCCCTTTTGGTGTTCAAAGTCCAGCAGCATATCGAATTGTTTTTCTTTTACATAACCAAACCACCCGGTCATAAGCGGTTGCCTGGTGAAGTGCCTGCGGTTTATATAGATAAATGCCGGGCTGCCTGGGCCACTGTTTAAATATTTATAACTGCACCAGAGGGCAAAATCAACGTCCCAGCGATCAAATTGGTGCGGTACGGCACCTACCGAATGTGAGCAGTCAAAGCCGATGGCAATACCTCTTTGGTGAGCTGCATCTGTCAGGCGGGGAATATCAAGCAGCTGGCCGCTTCGGTATAAAACTGAAGGCAGCAAGGCTACGTCCACTTCCGCTGACATGGCAGCGATGATGTCCTCCTCCAGCAGAGTGTGACCATCCCGGCTGGGAACCAGGATGAGATGTTCGTTCTCATTCAGGCCCTTTTGCTGAATTTGACCCTTAAGCGCATAAATATCAGTGGGGAAGTTTAATTGGTCGGCCAGAATTTTGGTCCGTTGTCCCCGGGGAGAATAAAAAGTGCTGATCAGGGCATGGATGTTTACGGTGGTGGTGCCGGTGACGATTACCTCATCGCTTTCGGCTCCAACCAGTCGTGCAGCCTCCGAGCCCAGCTGTTCCGCGTAATAAAACCAGGGGGGTACCCCTTTCAGCCAGCCATCGATAGCCAGGTTTTTC
>CBFDCH010000683.1:0-1715 GCA_965603235.1 uncultured bacterium
GCAGGTAGGCAATCTTGGTTCAGTATGGATGGATGTAGAGTATATTATTGATTCTTCTTTGGATAGTGATAAGAAATCAACGACTGGGAAAATCCGGTCGAATGGCCCGGAATTTTCGTTACTGCACCATAAATTTCGCCATTTTTTCAAGGTAAAGCGCAAGTACAAAAAAAATATCCGCCATGTCCTGGTCTCCCTCGGAGGGGCTCCGCAATACCGGCTCTTAAGAAAAGTTATTGATGAATTAAGCAGACAACAATTTCAGATAAAAGTTGCCCCAGGATTTTATTTGAAAAAATCGCAGCGCAAGGTGTTAAAACGTCTCCACCCAAAGCTACGCTTTGTGGGCAAAACTGAAAGCCTGGCCAGGTCTTTTTTCGAAGCGGATGTGGCATGTATCACTGCCGGGCAAACAGTTTTGGAAGCTGCTGCAACTGGAACTCCCGCCTTATATTTATATAAGGATGACATTCAGCGGTTGCATGCCCGCCAGGCGGAAAATTTAGGGCTGGGTGTTGTAACAGGCAAACTATGTTCTGCGGACATCCCCTATATTACCGGCAAAATTAATGCGCTTACCCTTGATGCCAGGCAGGCTATGGGCATGCAGGGCAAAAGTCTGGTTGATGGTAAGGGGATCTATCGTTTTGTTGATTTTTTTAGAAATATCGGTATAATTAATTGAGTTATCCAAAGTGAATCATGTTTAAAATTGGCTTAACAGGCGGAATTTGTACTGGTAAAACCTACATCCTTGATCTCTTTAAAGAATTGGATTGTTATACCATTACGGCTGATGACATTGCCAAACAAATAATTTTTGCTGATGATTCCCAGATTACTGAGAAAATTGTGGAAAAATTTGGACCTGAGATTTATAATGCAGAAACCCGAACGATTGACAAGGAAAAATTTGCCAAATTATTATTTGATGATGGGGAAAAAAGAAATTTTATTAATAATTTTATCCATCCGATGGTTGTGGCAGAACGAAACAAAATCATCAATGATTTGAGACTCACCAAAACTTTTGAATTTTTCATCTATTAATCAGCTCTGCTGGTTGAGTCCGGAACCTATAAGGATTTTGATAAGGTAATCGTTGTATATACCACCCCGGAAGAACAGGTAAAACGATTGATGACCCGTGATGGAATCGCCAGCAAAGAAGCGGAGCAAATGATAAAATCCCAGTTTCCCTTAAATGAAAAACTCAAAGTGGCCCATTATACCATTGATACCACCGGCACATTTGAATATACAAAATCCAAAACATTAGAGACCTATCACTTAATGAAAAAAGATCTTCAATGTGATTGAATACCATTGATTCTAGGATCGGCGTTTATTTTTTCGTCTTATTTGTAAAAAAGCCACCGAGCCAAGCAATATCAAACCAATTGGGTAGAAGGCATATTTATGGCCGGCGAGTGAAGGTATAATGGTTGAGAGGATTCCTGGATGAAAGAGAATGATGGTAGATCCCAGGAGCAGAGGAATTTCAAACCAGCGGTTTTTGGTTAAAAATATCCCGTGTAATGCGCTGGTAAAGGCAAAGGCTCCAAGAACAGCCATGAGAAAAATAAGAAAAGCCAACGGGAAGCTTTGAATTCCGTATAGGATGAGATCCGTATTAAAAATAAACATAAAGGGGATGACTGCCGTACGCAAATCATAAAAAAAGCCCTGGATACCGGTAGCTATGGGATTAGAAT
>CBFDCH010000684.1:0-1696 GCA_965603235.1 uncultured bacterium
TATCCACGGCATCCGTAACTCGGACTGGTGGATCACCCTGGGGGGTGACGGCCATCAACCGGCCACGGAACCGGGCAATCCCAACATCCTCTATTCAGAATCCCAACAGGGATACCTCTATCGCATTGACCGCACCACCGGTGAAAGGGTTTTTATTCAGCCGCAGCCGGCAGCCGGCGAGCCCTTTGAGCGGTTCAATTGGGACTCCCCCATCCTGGTGAGCCCCCATAAAGCGACCCGCCTCTATTTCGCCTCCCACCGCCTGTGGCGATCGGAGAACCGGGGCGACAGCTGGACCGCAATATCGGGAGATTTGACCCGCAACCAGGAACGGATCACCCTGCCCATTGGCGGCAAAACCTGGAGCTGGGACTCACCCTGGGATATTTCAGCCATGTCCACATACAACACCATCACATCAATCGCTGAATCCCCCAAAAAAGCCGGATTGATTTATATCGGCACTGATGATGGTTTGATTCAAATAACAGAGGATGGCGGTAAAAACTGGCGCAAGGTGGAAGTGGGCACCCTTCCCGGTGTGCCCAAAACCGCTTTTGTCAATGATATCAAGGCGGACCTGCACGATATAAATACCGTGTATATTGCCCTTGATAATCACAAATACGGTGACCTCAATCCCTATCTATTAAAGAGTACGGACCGTGGTAAACGCTGGACATCCATTAGCGGCAATATCCCCAAACGGACCCTGGTGTGGCGCGTGGTTCAGGATCATATCAAGCCCTCACTGCTGTTTGCTGCCACCGAATTCGGTATTTACTTTACCATTGATGGCGGCGGCCAGTGGGTCAAACTGACCGGCAGCGTTCCCACTATCTCTTTCAGGGACCTGGCCATTCACAAACGGGAAAACGATCTGGTAGGTGCTTCCTTTGGCCGTGGATTTTATGTGTTCGACGACTACAGTGTCCTGCGCCATGTTTCAAGCAAGCAACTCAAGGAGGCTACTCTGTTCCCCAGTCGCAAAGCCTGGTGGTATGTTCCCCGCAGCCTGCTGGGAGGAAGCAAAGGATCTCAGGGAGGGAGTCTATACACCGCACCCAATCCGCCCTTTGGCGCTGTATTTACCTACTATCTGCCTGAAACCTTAAAAACCAAAAAAGCCCTGCGCCAGGAAAAGGAGAAAGCTTTAATCAAACAGAAAAAAAATGTGACTTTTCCCGGCTGGGATCAGGTGGAAACAGAGAAGAATCAGGAGGAACCGGTCATCTGGTTAGCAGTTACAGACAGTGCCGGCAAGGTAATCCGCAAAATCAAGGGACCGGTGAGAAAAGGCTTTCACCGGGTGGCCTGGGATTTGCGCTATCCCTCCACCAGGGTTCTGCAAGCCGGTGCCAGGCCCTCTCGCCGCTTCGGAGGCGGTGGTATACTGGCCGCGCCGGGAGAATATACCGTTTTCCTGGCCCAGCAGGTGGATGGGGTAACCACACCCCTTTCTGCTCCGGTCACCTTTAAGGTGGAGCAATTACGGAAGGGCGCATTACAAACAGCTTCCATCACTGAAATCACCCAGTACTGGAAAAAATACACCAAGATTCAGGCAGAGATGCAAGCAATGTCCATTGACCTGGATAAAGCCCTCAAACGGATAGAGATATTAAAAACAGCCCTAGCCCGGACACCCAGCGCTCCTGGAAATCTTGACAAACAATGGTTTGATGTGAAACAGCAA
>CBFDCH010000685.1:0-1696 GCA_965603235.1 uncultured bacterium
GGGTTACTTTGAACTGGCCTACCTGCACCCCAACCATTTTCAGCCCGATGCCACAGTCCGGGATCTACTGGGTGTGGAAGAGGGGGGAAAGTATGTTCTGCTCCGTTTTGTCAGCCACTCGCCGGTTCATGACCGTGGAGTCCAGGGAATGGCAAATGATAAAAAGGTTTGGCTGGTCAATCAATTAAAGTCCCATGCCCGGGTATTTATATCTTCTGAAACGCCATTGCCCGAACCATTAAAACCATATCAGCTCAACATTCCTGCGCACAAAATTCACCATGCCCTCTTTTATGCATCATTGTTTTTAGGGGAGAGCGCCACCATGACCTCTGAAGCCGCGGTTTTGGGAACGCCGGCCATTTTTTTATATCCCTGTGAGCTTGGCTATATCCAGGATCAAAAAGACCGATATCAAATGATTTTCCAATACAAAAACATTACCAGGGACCTGGAGATTGCCACACAAAAAGCAATGCAATTACTCAACAACCCCCATACCCGGAGTGAGTGGCAGCAAAAGAGGAGTCAAATGATGGAAAACATGATCGATGTGCAGGCCTTTATGTAATGGTTCCTCAGCAACTATCCCCGGAGCAGTCAGATTCTAAGACAAAATCCGGAGACTCAGATGAAATTCGAATAAGGAAACCAACTAGTGAATTTTCGAAACAATAAAGAAGTTGACTTTTTGCTGCAGGCTTTGCAATGTGCGACTGGCAACAAAAAGGTAAAGACTCTGGCAGAAATTCAGCCAAAGGACTGGCACAAATTGTTCAAGCTCTCCACTGATCACGGCGTTTCTCCGCTTCTCTTTTCCCTACTTTCCAAGCAAAAAGAAATCCCGGTTCCCAGCCAGATTTTAGCTGTTTTAAAATACCAATACCTGCATAATTTAAAAGACAATATCACCAAAACCACCCAATTGGTCAAAATTCTGACATTTTTCAAATCCCGGGGAATCAAAATGATCCCCTTTAAGGGCCCGGTTATTGCTGAACTGGCTTATGGCGATTTGGCATTGCGCGCTTTTAGCGACGTAGATGTATTGATCAAAGCCAATGATTTTCTGAAGGTCTATGATCTGCTCAAGCAAAAGGACTGGAAACCGGCAACCCTCCTATCGGAGAAGACAAAGAGACTCTGGGTCCGCTCCAGGAGGGATCTGGAGTTTGTGAGCTCAAATTGTGTGATGGACTGTCACCAGCAGCTCACTCAGGGGCCACGCTTTTTTTCTCAAGCAGAACGAATAATGGCGGAGACACATGATGTAATCCTGTTAAATCAGAACTTTAGCACATTATCCCCGGAATACACGGTGATATCCATCTGCCTGAACGGCACCAAGGACCAGTGGACCTCGCTGAAACCCATCGCAGATTTAACCCTCTTCTTGAGCCGTACTCCTCAACTAAACTGGGATCAATTAATGTTAGATGCCAAAAAAATGGGCACGCAAAAAATCCTCCTGCTGGGTCTCAATTTATGTAAGAAACTTCTTGCCTATTCACCACCCTGCCAAGTGGTACAGGCCATAGAAGCATATCCTGTTGTTAATCACCTCACCCGCCAAATCATAAACAGAATTTTTATAAAAAAACCGAACCACCGTATGTTTTACCGATTTCTATTTATGTTTAAACTTTTGGACAACTGCAAGTTTCGCCTGGCCTATCTGTCTCATTTCCTGTTCTCG
>CBFDCH010000686.1:0-1688 GCA_965603235.1 uncultured bacterium
CGCTTATCTTTAGTTTTTCTGTGCGTGATCTCATACTATTGGCTGGCGGGCTTTTTTTACTGGTTAAAGCGGTACGGGAGATTCACAACACCGTGGAGTTGAAGGATGAAGAAATCGAAGTATGCGCTGCTAATGCCAGAAAAAGTTTTTACCTGATCCTCATGCAGATTGTGCTTCTGGACCTGGTGTTTTCCATTGATTCGGTCATCACCGCAGTGGGCTTCACCAACGAGGTGTGGGTGATCGTGATCGCCGTGGTGGTCTCCTTTGCTGCAATTATGGTTTATTCCAAGCCGGTGAGTGAATTTATCATGCGCTTCCCCACTGTTAAAATTCTGGCCCTTTCTTTCCTTATTACCATTGGGATTACCATTTTTCTGGAGGGATTGCATCAAAACCTGCCCAAGGCTTACATATATATTCCCATGGGATTTGCGCTGGCAGTGGACATGTTGCAGATGCGCTATCAGTATAACCGCAAAATGAAAAGGGCGGCTGCCAGAGATAAAATTAGCGGCGCACCCAAATCGGATTAGCTGAATTTAGGTGGCGCTCTTTTTAACATCAACCAGCAGGGAGTCGCCATTGATCTTGATGGTATGGGGCGATGTCAATTGCTCCTCCTCTTTAAGCTCCAGGCAGAGCAACTCCTGGCAGATGAAATCCTGATAACCGGCCACCATCTCTTTCACCTGAGCAGAGGGTTTCTGGTAAGAGATGTTGATGCGGTCTTCGATTTCAAGGCCCACCTTTTTTCTCAGTACCTGCATCTGGCGCAGAAATTCTCTCATAAATCCTTCCGCGCGTAATTCCTGGGTGAGTTCGTTGTTTACTGCTACCCAGCCCTCGTGGAAGGTAATAATGGAGAGGCCTGGCGGATCGATTGGATTGATGATCAAATCCTCCCGGGTGATTTTGTAGATTTTTCCATCAACATTCACATCATAACTCCAATCCTCCGTTTTGGTAACTTCGGATTTAAAGTGGTCCGCCTCTTTTTCCAATACCTCAATTATTTTGCCGGCGGTGGCCTTGTATTTTTTTCCCAAATACTTTTTGCTGGGTCTCACTGTCCATTCCACCGGACATTCCGCCTTCTTCTCCAGGATCCTGATTTCCTTGATATTCAATTCATTTTTTAATAAATCGGCAAAGCTGTTAAGGGCATTGATTTCATTGTCTGAATTGGGAGCAACGATTAATTCGGCCAGAGGTTGCCTGATTTTGTAACCCGATTTTTCCCTTGCAGCCAGCGCTGTTGTGTTGATTTTTACTACCAGGTCCATCTCTTCCACCAGTTTTGTGTCAATCCATTGCTCATTTTCTCTGGGGAATTGGCTGAGGTGGATGCTGAGAGGCTGTGTCATATCCACCTGACGAACTATGTTTTGATACATCTCCTCACTCAGGAATGGTAAAATCGGAGCCACCAGCCGCAACATTGCAGAAAGCACCTCATACAGCGTATTAAAGGCAGACAAGGTGTCATCGTCCAGCTGCGAACGCCAGAAACGCCTGCGATTGCAGCGGATATACCAGTTGCTCAACAATTCCATGAATTCTTCCATTGCCCGGGCTGAGGATCTTACATCATAGGTTTCAAAACCGTGGCGGCATTTTTTAATCAAGATCTGGAGTTTGGAGAGGAGCCAGCGGTCAAAATCGGGGCGCTGCTCAAAGGGGATGGG
>CBFDCH010000687.1:0-1669 GCA_965603235.1 uncultured bacterium
CCGTGAAATAGGTGGTAAAGGCCCAGATGTAATCTTTGCCGTACTTTTTTTTTTTGCGTTTGTGCATTTAGGAAAAAGAGATTATATCATATGCCGGGGAATTGTTCATGCATGATCCTTTACTTTTGTTTCAAACCATGATAATAATGGCTCTGGTTAGGTGTTTGAAAAGGAGGAATCATTTTGTCAAAAGAGAGTAGAATTTCAATATGGCTGCAACAGATCCGAGCACCTTTTTTAATTTTAGCAGTTGTTCTGGCTTTAATTGGTATTGCCACTGCCTCATATTTTGGCCAGCACCACTGGCTGCAGGCGGGGTTGCTGGTGGTTGGCGTGGTTCTGTCCCACATTGCGGTAAATCTTTTTAATGAACTCTCTGATTTTAAAACCAAAATTGATGAAAATACCGGGCGAACCCCCTTCAGCGGCGGCAGCGGCATGATGCAGTCGGGCAAAACCGGATTTAACCGGGTGCGGCTGGTTGCTTATTTGATTCTGCTGGCAGCAGCTGCAGTTGGGCTCTATTTTATTGTCTGGCGTGGTTGGTTGATCCTCTTATTTATGATTCCTGGTGGAATTGCCATCCGTTTTTATACCTCACACCTGGCCAGGTGGGGGATTGGGGAAGTAAGTGCCGGGTTTACCCTTGGCACCCTGGTGGTTTTAGGCAGTCATTATGCCATGTGCGGCCAGCTCCCCGCCCCGGTAGTATGGATTTCAATCCCGCCGGGACTGCTCACCTTTTTACTATTGTTTTTAAATGAATTTCCTGACATGGAAGCGGATCGTCAGGGGGGTCGTAAACATCTGATCATCCAATGGGGTAAGAAGAAATCTTCGATGATATATGTCTTCATGCTGGTGGCAATATATTTATCCATTGCCCTTGCTCCCCTCTTTTTTCAGGCACCATATACTGTTCTGATCGCTCTATTGACCATACCATTGGCCATAAAAGCCTCAGCGGGAGCCTGGCGATCCTATGATGATATCGGCAAACTTATTCCTGCTTTGGCTGCCAATGTGGGTGTTGTCATCATCACAGATCTGCTGCTGGCCATTGCCTTTTTTATCAGCTGATTTTAAGCCCTTTTTTCGTTATTTACCTCCTTTGGCCACTTTGATATAATGAATCAATGGAAAGAGTTGCCATTTTGTTCAACCCGGCTGCTGGCGGCGGAAAATCGGTCAGGCAAAGGGCCAGAATAGAAAGAACGTTTAATCTGAACAAAATTCCTTTTGACCTTTTTGTAAGTGACAGTGAATCCCACCTCAGGCAGTTGACCCTTGAGCAATGTAATACTTATCGCGCCTTGGTCCTGGTAGGCGGGGATACCACCTTTAACATCGTGGTGAGTGAATTGTTGAACCATGAAGGTTCATACTCAGACCTGCCCACAATGGGGATGGTTGGCACTGGGTCTGCCAATGATATTGTCAGGAGTCTGGAAGTGGAACACCTGGGTGGGCTGTGCCGGGCAATCAAAGAAAATCAGGTGCGGAGAATGGATGTGGGAGTACTTAAGAGAATTCCCGAGAAACAAAACCATTACTTTCTCGGCACATTAAGTGCCGGATTTGGAACCACCGTAAACCGATACATTGAAAATTTTTCAAAAAAGCATCCCCTTATTATCCGCTTAAGCCCGATGCGACAGATGGCCCTGGC
>CBFDCH010000688.1:0-1630 GCA_965603235.1 uncultured bacterium
CTGGTGTTTCTAAGCGGGGTGGCACCGGCATTTAACAACTTTCCCTGACTGGCCCTGTGCTGAGCCCTGCGCATGGGCCCAAAATCCATCTGAGTCAGGGCCAGCCATCCCACCATAAAGATGGTCAGCCAGCTGTAAAACTGGAAGGGAATGGTTTTAACAAACACTTCCCAGCTGCCCATGGCTGTATAGGAGAGGGCATCCAGTTCGTTCTGAATCAGTGTCATGATATAAACTCCCCAGGCAATAAAGGGGACCAGTGTACAGACCGGCGAGGTAGTACTGTCCAAAATGTAAGCGCACTTTTCCCGCGACACTTGCAAACGATCAGCAATCGGCTGATAAACCGGGCCGATCAACAGGGAATTGGCCGCATCTGAAAACCAGATAAACAATCCGCTCAACCACATGGAGGTTTCCAGTTTTTTCCTGGTATTTACCGTTCTGGATAGCCATTTGGCAAAGGCAGCCGATCCCCCTGAAGCGGTAACCAGGGCAATAAAACCGCCAATGATAAAAACAATGGCCAGCACCTGGGCCTGAGAGTCCTTGCCGACTTCAATAAAAGCGTAGTCACTTATTATTGAACCAAAGGCGGCCAAAGGATTACCCTTATGAATAATCAGGGTACCGACAAACACGCCGCTGATCAATGAGGCCAGAATATTTTTGGTCTTTACAGCCAGGCCAATGGCCAGGATTGGCGGTAATAGGGAGAGGAGACCATAATCCATTAATATATCTCTTTAAAAGGAGAGTTTTTCAATTTCCCTCTCTGTCATTTTGATATCAACGGATTCAAGTTCAGGCAGCAAAACCTGGTATATTTCCCTGGCAACCGGCATCTGCACACCCCGGAGCATGATTTTACCCTCCAGTATGGCACGGGCGGCAAAAGCCATGGTCAGACCAACTGTCTTGGCCATGGAGGAATAGCCCCCAGGAGTGCCGTAATCGACCATTACAGCCTCAAAATACCGTTTTCCGGTTGCCGCATGTCCTACCCCGAACTGATGGACCATCACAGACATGTCCCGTTCTCCGGGTTCAAAAGTCAATTTCTCCAACATCAATTCTTCCAGTACACCAATGGCGGACTTTGATTTCCAGCTCTTGCCCGCCTGGTCCAGCAATCCCAACCAGTTTATAGCGTCATAGGCATTTTTATTTGAATTAGAACGGAAATAGGTGAATAAGGATTCCGGGCTGGCAAAACGACCGGCTTGTAAAACCATCTGTGCGGAGCTAAATTTGTCAGGCAAGGACAAAGGAGACTCATCCAACAGGTTCAGGTCTTTAATGGAATTTATCAAGTTACACCAGCCCGGATACCGTAAGGTTCCCCGGAGCAGATTTTTTATATTTTTTAGCCCATACTTCTCTTCATACGGCAGGGAATTGGCATTGGCATACCCTTCAAATTGCAGGGTTTTATCGATTTTGTAGGGCCAGTGTTTTCTAAGAATATTTTTACCCTCAACATGGACCTCTTCACCATCTTTTAAATATTTGGCCGCACGGTTGGCCACCCGCAGGGCCTGTTTTGGAGCCCAGGAGAATTTGTAGCCAAACGGATTTGTGTTGGCTTCAGGAGCGGGCAATCCGCCGCAAAAGGAATAAAAATCCTCAA
>CBFDCH010000689.1:0-1627 GCA_965603235.1 uncultured bacterium
ATATAAAGCATCCTGAAGTAAAAAAAAAGGCTGGAAATACTTTTTAAACAATAAAAATAACTGCCACCCTTGGCCACCACTACATCGGCTGACGTGAGCATAGACCAGGATTTTCGCTCATGGGAGTTCATTAAAAGTGGGGGTAGCTTTCTGGAGATACTATTCAGGAGTAAATACAATTGATTCTTCAACAGAAAATAGCAAAACATAACCATTTTTTTAATTGGATTGCCCTTTTTAAAATCCGAGTGCCTGCGGATGTCCGGTTCCGGAAACAGGGCGGGGTGCGGTGAATATCCCTTTTGGTGAAATTGCCGGTGATCGTGATGAAACCGTTGGTCTTTAAAGGAGTATTGAGACAAAAGATCAACCGAATAATTCCTCTCCTCCAATTGCTGGATAGTGGCCAGAGTGATGGCTGCGTCCCCGCGGTTACGGTCTGAATAGATATGGGTCACCAGAGCTCTTTTCATCGTGTATGTTGATCCTTGCTAGTAATCCCCGGTTTAGAGATAATTTATGGGTGCAGTGTGCGGTAGATGGCCTCCAATTTTTGAATATTCGCTGATATCTCCATTCTGCTCAAAAAGGTGTCCTTGGCATTTTTAGACATCCTGGCTGCCATTTTTTTATCTTCAGCCAGCAACAGAATTTTCTCAATCAAAGAGCGTTGATTGTTTGGTTCAAACAGGAATCCATCATGCCCGTCTTGGATGATAAAGGGGATACCGCCTATATCACTGCCAATGACCGGAGTACCATAATTAAAAGCTTCGACAAGAGAAATCGGGTAGTTTTCATTCCAAATGGAGGGTACAATCAGGGCAATTGCCTCAGATACCAATTTGGTTTTTTCTTCGCCACTGACAAATCCCTTAAATTTAATGTTTGTCGATTCATATTTTTCAACAATATCCTCATAATTTTCCCCGGTTCCAGCAACTAACAATGTTTGATTGGGTAACTTTTTAAAGGTGTCAAGTAAATAACGGAAACCCTTCTCTTCAGATAAACGTCCCAGAAATAAAAAGTAATTCCTTTTCTTTTGGGGGCTAGTTATTGGCTTGTTTTGACTGGCATTGTCTTTAACAAATATCTTTTCACCATCATATCCCTGTTCAATAAACAGGGTCCTGGGAAAATCGGTTAGGGTAATGTATGCATCAATATTGCTCCTAAAATTGCGCTGATTCTTCCAAATCACCAATGCATAGATTAATGAAAAAATATAGGATTTTTTGTAGCACCGATGGAGAAAACAGTAGAAAAAATGGCCATCCTTACAGAGCATGCAATTACGATTATCCCGCAACAATTGTCCGGCTGGACACAAGAACCGGTAGTTGTGAATGGTTTGCACCACCTTGATTTTTCTCTTTTTAAAAAATTGATATACATGAGGGGTTATTAAGGGGAAAACATTGTGTATGTGTGCCACTTCAATGACGTGGGCATCCAATATTTTTTCAAGATCCTTTAAGACGGCCCTGTTTTTAAAGGCAGTGAAGGGGAAGAACAGTTTCTGCCATAAGGAGAAGTGCTTCAATTCCCGGTTGTGCCGGGTGTATTGAATGACCGTATGACCTGCTCGCTTTAATGCCTCTGCCTCAATTTCAAACACCGAATC
>CBFDCH010000690.1:0-1612 GCA_965603235.1 uncultured bacterium
TCAAAATATCCTTAACTCGCTCGCGTTTTCCATGACCGTCTCGCTCGCTCAGACAGCCTGATTTTTTCCCCCAGCGGGGACCAATCACAATTTTGCTCAACTATTTTAGTTACGTGAAAATGATAAATTCATCCGCTCATTTAAACAGCCGAATGGTTATTAGTCGGTTTTCAATTTGGGGCACACAATCCCGGAATAGTTCAGTGATTTCAGGAAGGTGTTGAACTCTGGTAAATCTTTGGTAATAAAACCTTTAAAAAGTGCGGTTTGGGTGTCCACCCCTTTTTTGAGCTTGGCAAACACCGCTAATTGCTGCTGGTTGGGGGCAAAATCAATACTGTCATTCACATCTCCTGCCAGAACCGAAAGTTTGCAATAGAGTTTTTGCGGAAAGCGGAAAGACTTGGAATCCCCTTCAGCAATCATGGGCTGGAACAATTCATCTTCAATGGCCTGCAGCTTTTTGGCAAACACAGCATGTTTTGCCTTCACTTTTTTAAAGCTTTTTTGTTCCTTTTGTAGGGCCTTTAAATCGTGGAGTCCTTTTTTCATCCACTCGATCTGGCTGATCATGGTGGATACAACGATTAATTCTTTGCGGATCTTTTTGTGCAGGGCATCCTGTTGGTTGATGTCAGCCAGGGTACCGGTGGAACGGGGATCTTTCTTAATGGTCAGTTTTTGAGTCAACGTTTGCTCTCCTACCTTAAGTTCAACCGTATAGGTACCGGGCGAAGCAAGGTGTCCGGAAAAACCACCCCAGGTACCCCAGCTTAAAATGGGATACCATCCCTGTTGCTCCCACCTGCGATGGAACCGTTTCTCCTCCACCACGTGAGGATTTCCAGGCGGTTTGGTCCGTAATTTGGCAATGGGGGAGGCAAAGTGTCTCATACTCCAGTTGACCCGGTTGATCCCTTTCTTTTTACTGCCGGAGAGTTTTTTTACCAGTTTGCCTTGGCCATCCAGAATGGAAATGTTTACCTTGCCCTTGGGCTTATCTCCCAAATAATAATTAATCGTGGCATTGGGCCGAAACTGGGCCACGCCTGCTATGGAGTGGAGCCGGTATGCGGGGCGGGGTTTGAAGAGGTGGTCCTTTGCGGCCAGCACCTGGTCATTGAGCTGCTGCAAGGGGGTGATATCATCCATAATCCAGAAGCCGCGGCCATAGGTGCCCACTACCAGGTCATTGAAATGCTCCTGAATCACCATGTGGTGCACCGGCGCGTGGGGCAGGTTGTTCTGCAAAGGAAGCCACTTTTTACCATCATTAAACGAAACGTAAATGGCGTTCTCCGTACCCAGGTAAAGTAATCCCTGGCGCAGCGGATCTTCATGCACCCAGTGGACATAACTGAACACGCTTTTGGGAATAGTGGAGCTCAGGGATTTCCAGGTTTTACCGTAATTGGTGGTTTTATATACAAAAGGGTCGCGGTTGTTCATCTGGTGAAAATCAACCGTAATATAGGCGGTGCCGGCATGGTATCTGGAAGGTTCAATATTGCTCACCGTTCCCCATACAGGCAGTTTTGGTATATTCTTGGTTACATTGGCCCAGGTATTGCCGCTGTCATGAGACACAAGCAGTGCTTCATCTGTTGCGCCG
>CBFDCH010000691.1:0-1603 GCA_965603235.1 uncultured bacterium
GGGAAAAGCTGGCACTCGATGCGGCCTCACTCACCACCAAATGCAGAGACCTGGAGGAGAGCGGAGTGGTAGATGCCGGATTATGCCACGGTACTGCCGGAAATGCCCACATTTACAATCGTCTTTATCATTACACCGAAGAGCTAAAATATAAAGAATCAGCGCTCTACTGGCTGGATGAAACGTTAAAGCAGGCCCGTTTTGATAATGGGCTGGCCGGATTTAAGGCATGGCACACGGAAAAATATGGCGGCTGGACCGATGAACAGGGGCTTTTGGAAGGCATCGCCGGTATCGGGCTGACATTTTTAGCTGCGATATCAGATAATGAACCCAACTGGGACAGATCTTTGCTCCTCAGCTAGATTTACTAATCATGATTGTATTATCAAATAACTATAGGGTGTGTATATAATGGCCAATGATATTCCTTACTATAATTTTCCCTCGTTTGTTTTACGGAGCCCCCTATTTCCCTTTACCTTTCTGGACGAATTGGTTTCCGATAAAACCACGACCGAAGCTGAACTAAAACGGATTGGTTCTTATCCGGAGATTCAGGAAGCTATTTTTCTAGCCTCTCCCAACCTCTACACCAAAATGAAAAAATGGCTGGACAACACACTGGATGACCCCGGGGAGGAAAAACGGCTGCCACAATCCCTGATGCGTTACATCCTACGCATGTGTACCCGTTGTACCCCTTTCGGCCTGTTTGCCGGTTTTACCCTGGGCAAATGGGATGGAACATCCAGAATAGAGCTGCCGCCTCGGGAAAAATACCGCCGCCACACCCGCCTGGACATGAATTATCTCTGTGCGCTGGCACTTGATCTGGCCAGACAGCCAGCCATAAGAGAAAAAATCAGATTTTATCCCAATTCCAGCATATATGAACTGGGAGACCAGCTCCGGTATGTGGAATACCGTTACCACAACAGCCGCCGTACCCACCATATCGTGGCAGTAGACCAATCTCCATACCTGAATACTATTTTATCAGCAGCCCGTAAAGGTTGCCATTTGCAGGAACTGGCGGAGATGTTGATCGATGACGAGATTACCATTGAAGATTCCAGAGAATTTATTGAAGAATTGGTCAATAGTCAGCTCCTGGTCCACGATTTGGAGCCGGCAATAACCGGCCCGGAATTCCTGAGCCAGATTTTGGATGTGCTTGAGCCCATCCGCAAAGTTGAAGCCATTAGGTCAACCATTCAAAATAATGGTAAAACCCTGAACAATGTGGATAACAGCAAAATAGGCAGCACAACCCACGTTTATCAGGAAATCGCCGCTTCATTAAAAAAACTTGGCACCAATTATGAACTCAAATTTCTCTTTCAGACAGACATGGTAAAGCCCCCCCATATTTGTCAGTTAAATCAGCAGATTGTGGATGAAATTCTGGAGGGCTTTGCCATGATGAATCATTTCAGCCAGCGCAACACCGCCACAGTCCTCAGCCGCTTCAGGGACTCCTTTTATGAAAGGTATGAAGAGGCGGAAGTCCCCCTTTTGCAAGCGCTGGACACAGAATCCGGTATTGGCTACAAGGAAGGATCCAATATTGGCGGTGACTTGTCACCTCTGGTGGACGACC
>CBFDCH010000692.1:0-1593 GCA_965603235.1 uncultured bacterium
CCGATACCCAGTGCGATCCCTCCCAGAGACATAATGTTTAGGGAGAGGGTTGAACTGTACATCAAATTAAAGGTGGCAATTACAGAGATAGGGATAGAGAGTGCAATGATTATGGTTGTCCAGAAATTACGTAAAAAAAAGTAGAGGATAATCACTGCCAAAAAACCGCCGAGGAGTGCTGCCAACAACACTTCATTAACCGCTTGTTGAATAAATATCGACTGATCATAAACCTTCACCAGCCCCATATTTTTTGGCAAAATCCGGTGCACCCGGCGCAGTTGCTTATCCACCTCTGCCGCAGCTTTTACCGTATTAGCATCCCCTTCCTTGTAGATGGCAATTTCAACTGCTTCCTCTCCATTTAAGCGAGTGATAGCATCCCTTTCCTTAAATCCATGACGTACTGTAGAGACATCTTTCAGATATATTGGTGTATTGTTCTCATATTTAACAATGATATTACCAATTTCTTCAATAGAGCGAAACTGGTTAAGGGTACGCACCAGGTATTGGCGGGCACCCTCTTCGAGCCTGCCGCCTGAAAGATTTATGTTTTCTGCGCCAATCATGTTGGTAATTGTATCAACTTGGATGTTTAATTGGGCCAGTTTTTGCTGGTCTATAAATATCTGAATTTCATCTTCCAGGCCACCGCTGATCTTAACAGCAGCCACTCCCAGAGATGATTCCAGCTCTTTTTTTATTTGTTCTTCGGCAAAGCGGCGCAGATATTTTAGCCCTTCTTCATTAAATGAGGGCTTTGCCTGAGTCCCCTTATCCTCTTTTTCGAAAAATAATCCAAAGCGGATGATTGGATCAAGGGTGGGATCAAAGCGCAGGATGACCGGCCGTTGAATATCCAGGGGCAATTGCAGGGCATCCAGTTTTTCCCGCACCTCCATGATGGCTTGGTCTATATTGGTTCCCCAGGCAAATTCCAGAACCACGTCTGATTGACCAGACCTGGATATTGAACTAATTTTTTGAACATTTTTGACCACTCCCACCATTTCTTCAACCGGTTTGGAAATCAGGTTTTCAATCTCAGCAGGAGCCGCGCCGATGTAGTCGGTGCGGATGGTAAGGGTGGGATATGCGAGATCTGGTAAGAGATTGACCTTTAGTCTGGAAAATGAAACCAGGCCGAACAGGAGTATGGCTAAAGTAAACATGGACACAGTAACACGGCGGCGGATGGATGCTTCAATAACTTTCTTCATTGATTTACGACCTGCACCTTGTTACTGTCCTTCAGGCTTCGAAATCCGGTAATGACCACCTGATCGTTTATTTCAAGGCCGGTAAGAATCTCCATGTGGGTAGTGTTGATATAGCCGGTTTTTACCGTTTTTTTAATTGCCTTGCCCTCTGCTACCACAAATACATAGGACTCCTGGTCCTCTACAATTACTGCGTTTTTGGGTACCAACAGGGTATTCTGATGGGTATCATAAATAATATTGACCCGTACAAACATGCCTGCCTTTAAATTACCACTTGGGTCACTCACCATGACTGTAACTTTGATAGTGCCGGTTTGAGCGCTCACAACCGGGGAAACTCTCAGTATTGATCCCTTAAATTCAAGGT
>CBFDCH010000693.1:0-1540 GCA_965603235.1 uncultured bacterium
TTTCTGTAGAGGTTTATTTTTTGTTTTTCAGCAGCCTTTTGTGTGTTTTTGTTGGAGTTTTTTGAAAAGGAGAATATTCCGCCGGCGCAACGACTGGATGTGGATCTCCTAAAAAAACAATTGCTGCAGAAAGGGAAAAAAGTATTTTTGTATACCCAATATCAACAGGCAATTGCCCATCTGCAGGGTTTAAATTTTGATCAGAAAAAACTTATTACAATCATATCCAATGGCGCTTTTGGCGGGTTGCCCCGGGTTGCCCAGGACCTGAACCGGGAATAACTGAAACTTTTCTTAATTTACAGCGTCAATACGGTATATAGAGCTTGCATGATGGGGTTTTTTTTGGTAAAATTTTGTCTAATATCTACAAGGAAACTAAATATTTGTGAGGAGCATCAATGATTAAAGTAGAAAATCTAACCAAGTACTATGGTGATTTTTGTGCTCTCGAGAGTATTAACTTTGAAGTCAAAAAGGGTGAGATCCTCGGTTTGTTGGGACCCAATGGCGCCGGTAAAACAACCACATATAGAATTCTCACTGGTTATCTCGCTCCCTCTGCCGGTAACATTTATGTCGAGGACTTCAACATTCTTGAGCACATGCTTGACATTAAAAAAATGATCGGTTATCTTCCCGAATCAGCCCCTGTTTATCATGATATGCTGGTTTATGATTACCTGGAGTATGTGGCAGATATCCGTGGTGTCACGGGTGAACATAAGGTAAACCGCATCAAGGAACTGGCCAACCTGTGCAGCCTTCATGATGTGATGCATAAAACAGTGAATGAACTCTCCAAAGGATACAGACAGAGAGTGGGCATAGCCCACGCGCTGATGGGTGATCCGGAAATTCTAATTTTGGACGAACCCACGATTGGACTGGACCCCAATCAAATTGTTGAAACCCGTGAGATTATCAGGAAGATCGGTAAAAAGAAAACTATAATTTTTTCCACCCATATTCTCAGTGAGGCGGAAGCCACCTGCGACAGGCTGGTTGTTCTTAATCAGGGAAAGGTTGTGGCTGATGACTCTCTGGCCAAATTGCGTGAACAGACCAAATTGACATCATTTGAGGATGTGTTCAGAAAACTCACCAAGGAGAATTGAGATGAATAATGTAAAACATATATTCAAGAAAGAATTTAAATCCTATTTTTTTTCACCCATTGCCTACATTGTTATCTCCATTTTTCTGGTTGTGATCGGTTGGCTCTTTTTCTCCACTTTTTTCCTCAACGGCCAGGCCAGCCTCTCCCGGTTTTTTTCAATGCTGCCCGTCACTTTCGCATTTATCATTCCGGCAATCACCATGAGGCTGTTCTCAGAGGAAATTAATGTGGGATCCTATGAACTGCTGTTAACCCTGCCAGTCAGCTTCCGTGATATTATCATGGGTAAATTCCTGTCAGCTGTGGCTTTTGTGGGTATCATGCTATCTCCCACCCTGGTTTATGCCCTTTCCACCATGTTCATGGGAAAACTTGATCTGGGCCCGATCATCGGAGGCTACATCGGTGCACTGCTGCTTG